>CAZIMH010000074.1:0-11558 GCA_964540155.1 uncultured Saprospiraceae bacterium | reverse complement strand
CTCATATGCAATGAAGTACAAGCTAAGTGGAACAGGCGGTTGAGGCGTCATTGTGAAATCAAGAAAGGCCGTATCTAAGGCCATCTGTGTGGTATCAAAGACAGTAATAATTAATCCATCTGGATTTGTCAAGAAGAAGCTAAAATTACTTCCTGATTGTCCTGAAATCAATATGGTTTCAATATTGTCTGAATTACCACCTCTACATATATCTATCACATTAGATCCATCCAATGTAGTTATTGTACCCGAATTAACTCCAGCATTATTAGATACTTCTTTTACTACCCTTATTGAATCAGATAAACTAAAACAACCATCTAAATCAAAGTCAATATCACTACTTACTTGCAAGCCAGACAAACCATCCGCAAACGCTATGTGCCACACATTACATTCTCCTGGAGGGAACGTCTCAAAATCGAAAGGTGGAGGTGACGGTAAGTCTAATATAAAACCAAAAGTATCAGTAATTATCCACGCTGTATTGTCTCCCAATATATTTCCATTGAGATTGACAAATAATGAGTCTATCGGATCTGCACCTAAGTTAATCGTGTCAGATGACATATTTGCTGCTGTGAGGATAGATCCGCCAGCAGTAAAATTCCTATCGACTGTAACAGGCAAGTCTGCAAAATCAAAAATTCCAGACAAGTTATTTATGTTACCATCTATTTCCAGCCCCATAATTGGCGGCACAAAGCTTACATGATGAATTTCGCATACACCTGCAGGTAAGGTATCAAAGGCAAATGGTGGACCATCAGGGAGCGCCATAACTAATCCGAATGTATCCGTTATCACCCACTGCATAGAATCTCCAATAGGGCTCACAAGTGAAACTTGAACACTATCTAATGGAAGATTATTAAGACATCTCTCAACGTCGTTTCCTATCGGCGTGAATATACTTCCTCCATTGACCTGTGCACTAGATATTTTATTGACAGTAATAGGATTAGATAAGGTAAAGCAACCTAAATAATCCGCAATATCATCTCCAACATCTATGCCTGTAAATTCAAAATTGAAACTTACTTCATAAATCAAACATATTCCAGATGGCTGTATATCAAAGATAAACTCAGCACTATCTTGCACTGAGATAATAATACCTCCTGGGCTAGCAACAATATAAGTAGATGTGTCAGCTGTTATTCCAGATGAAACAACGACTAAGGTATCAGTCATACCGTTTGCGGTAGTGATGGTCGTATCTATAGCACCGCTAGCGAATGCAATACTAGTAGCATCTATTTGATTCTTATTTACTGTAACTAAATTAGAGCTGAGGAAGTCACCACTGAGGGTATCAATATTTTCTCCCACTGTCAGACCAGTTAATCCACCATTAAAGACCAAATGTCTTACCATGCATAACGTATCACTACTTGGTGCAAATGTTATTGGTTGTACATCAGCTGTGGAAGTAATAATACCTAAACTATCTGTCACAACCCATACTGCACTCGGGCCACTGGCTCCAGAAAGTAACAATTCTAATTCAGTGCCATTATCTCCTGTACACAAGTCTACCGTCGTCATGCTATCGGTAGTCATGATCGCTCCCGCTACTAACATCGTATCTACAAATGGCATCTTGGTGACCACTAATTGATTCGATAAATCTGCACAACCATCTAAACCAAAATTTATATTGTTACCCACCACTAATCCTTCAAGACCGAAGGCAAAGGCTGTATTTGCAATACTGCAAGTAGTGAGATCTGTTGTGTCAGAAATTACAAATTGTGGAGTAGTGCTTAGCTCCAGAATAGTTCCTATATTATCTAGCAAAGCCCAAACCATAGAATCACCTACAGCATTTGTTACACCAAAGTTTAACGTATCAGGTGTGCCATCTCCTACAACAATTGTTCTCGATAACGACATGTCATCGAATACTGCTACGCCACCGTCTACCACATCTTTGACAACGAATACTGTATTGGATAAATCAAACATTCCTGAGAGTGTATCTATGTCTTCTCCAATCACCAAACCATCAAGCGTGCCTGTCCAACTGATATTTCTTACCTCACAATTATCCGAAGCACTGGTAGCAAAAGAAATGGGGTTCATCGTCGTTGTATCCAATATGACACCGTCAGAATCTGTAATGACGAAAGTCATATTAGGGCCCACAGCGTTTTCCAATATTAATCCTAGAGTATCATTAAGCGTACCTACACATACATTTGCAATAAGCAATGAATCTGAGGTCATTAAATCACCGCCTTCTAACACCACTGGTGGAGTAGTTTTCGTAACTGTAATTGGGTTAGACAAGTCAAAACATCCATCTAGACCTGAAACATTATTCCCTACAGCTGCTCCTTGCAACCCTGTAGCAAAGCTCAAATTCCATATCTGACAAACACCTGCTCCTTGGTTTTCAAAAATAAATGGTGGCCCATCAGGTAACTCTAATATGTTACCCATATCATCAGTAATGACCCAAACCATTGTATCTCCAAGAGTCATGGACAGTTCTACATTGATGCTATCTGGCATGGCATCACCTACGATAACACTTAACTCAGTTAAGCTATCAGGAGAGGTCAAAAGCATTCCTCCATCCACTTCAGCTTTAGCGACCGTTACAAAATTGGATAAGTCAAATGTGCCTGATAAGGTATCTATTTGCTCGCCAACTGCTAAGCCATTTATATCTAACCAACTGACATTATATATCAAGCAAGTGTCTTGCGTAATACCGTTAAAGTCAAATGAGGTTGTATCTATTAAATCTAATATAATTCCAGATGCATCTGTAATCGCAAAAGTCATTGTATCTCCTAAGGCACCTTCTAGCAATACATCAAGTGTATTCATGCTGCCTCCGAAACAAACATTGGCAGTCGTGAGGCTATCTAACGTAGTAAGTATACCTCCACTAACTGTGTCTTGTGGTAAGACAAATTCTGTTTTAATTACAGTAATCGGATTAGACAAATCAAAGCAACCTTCTAAATCACTGACATTGTTGCCGACTTCTGCTCCCATAAGTGAGGTCCCAAATCCAAGATGCCAAATTTGACATACACCCGCTCCACTATTCTCAAAAGTAAACGGAGGACCACTCGGCAGTTCCAAAATATTGAGCAAAGTATCTGTGATAACCCAAGCCGTCATAGGACTATTAGCTCCAGTGAGCACGACATCTATAGAATCAACAATTCCATCTCCTACTATAATAGATACTGTATCCTGATTGGTCGTGGTACTAATCATACCCGCATCAGGTTCTTCTCTAAGAACGGTTATTACATTACTTAAATCGAACTCTCCAGACAAGGTATCTAAATCCTGCCCTGCCTCTAGTCCGCTTATCATCCCATTATAACTCACATGGACAATCTCGCAAGTTCCTGCAGGTAAACCGCTAAACTGGAATGGAGGACTAGCAAATACGCCAAAAATAAATCCCATCGTATCTGTAATGGCAAAGGCCATATTATCTCCAGCAGCGCCCTCAAGGAGCACATCCACTTCTATATTATTTGTCCCAAGACATAATAACATACTCGTCATAGAATCAGGCGTCATGATGGTTCCACCCGATAATGGAGGAACACCAGGAACCTTAATAACCTCTAATGGATTAGACAGACTATAACATCCTTCTAAATCAGATACATTATTTCCGATTTCTGCACCGCTCAATCCAGTCACAAAACTGAGATTCCATATCTGACAAATGCCTTCAGGACTGTCTTCAAATATAAATGGTGGGCCTGTAGGCAATTCTAATATAACACCTGATGTATCTGTTATCACCCAGGCCATATTATCTCCTATCGCCCCTTGCAAATCGACATCTATAGAATCTATAATCCCATCACCCGTAGTAACTGTCACAGATGAGGTCATACTATCTGCAGACATCAGATTTCCTCCTACAACTTCATTCCTTACTACTGTCACTGCATTAGACAAGGCGAAGTTTCCAGTTATATCATCTATATCTTCATCTATGCTCAATCCGTCAATCATGCCTGCCCAACTAATATTATAAGTCAAACATATGCCTGGTCCTGCAGGCTCAAAGTCGAAAGTATTAGCGTCTGTAAATGTAATTATGATACCGTCTTCATCAGTTATGACGAGCATCATTGTATCTCCGACAGCCCCTAACAAATTAAATTCCACTTCTGTATTAGCTGTACCTAGGCAAACTTCTACATTCGTCATGCCATCGGACGTCGAAAGCAATCCACCTTGTATGGTGTCTTGCGGAGGCGCTACGAATTCTTCCTTCTCTACTGTTATAGGATTAGATAAATTAAAACAACCTTCCAATCCAGCAACATTGCTACCCACTTCTGCACCCAATAATCCATCTGCAAAAGACAGACTCCATATCTGGCATACAGCTTCTCCTGCTTCTTCAAATGTGAATGGTGGACCATCTGGCAAGTCTAAGATATTAGCCAGTGTATCTGTTATAACCCATTGTTGATTTTCACCAATCGCATCAGAGAGATTCACATCTATGGAGTCTATGAGACCATCTCCAATTATAATAGATACCGTTGTCTCATTATTAGTAGTCTCTATAGTACCACCATCAACCTCATCACGATCTATTACAATGGGATCAGATAATTCAAAAGTGCCACTTAAGTCTAATAAATTATTTCCTACCTCCAGACCACTTAGTACTGCCATGTCATGTACAACACTATATATATTACACACACCTGGACCAGCACCAGAAAAATCAAAACTTGGCTGATCAGATAAAGCCAATATCTCACCTTGATTATCCGTAACTATAAAGCTGCTAAAAGGCCCAACTGGATCTGATTGAAATTCAATAACAACCTGATCGGCAGACCCTTCTATAACACATAATGTGGATTCTGATAAGCCACCCTCAAATACAATTATACCAGCATCCAAAGTATCTGGCACTACATCAGAATCTTTTGTTACAGTGACTCTATTAGATAAATCGAAGCAGCCTGTCAGGCCTGTAAAACTCTCTCCGAGTTCTAATCCTTCAATGCTAGAATAACTAAGATGTCTTATAGTGCAAGTGCCAGGAGCACTTTGACTGAAATCAAATTCATCTTCAGTTTGTATCCCGATGATGTTATTATCTTCATCTATAAGTAAAAAGCTAGAGTTAGGTCCAGAAGCATCATTAACTGTTACTTCAACTAATTCTGTTGTGCCTGCCGCAATTGTAAGCTGGAGTCCTCCTTCACTAAATCTCAAAACACCACCATCATTAAAACCTTTAGAGATGGAAACACTTTCACTCAACTCAAAGCAAGCTAGGCTTATATTATTTACATTTTCTATTCCATCAAAGAGAATTTGTTCTTCTACATGGGCTATGTGATAAATAAAGCAAGGACTAATATCAATAACTTCGAAATCAATATTTCCATCGGTATCTATCAATAAAACGTCTCCTTGACTATCGGCTACGATGAAGCTACTGAAGAGACTTTCATTGCCTATTACATTGAAGTCAATTGTTTGGTCACTTTGGTCATTGAGACAAATTTCTCGGGATGCTGGTCCTTCTATAGTGCCACTTTCTACTTGATTTCTTACAACGGTTATCGGTGTAGATAAGTCAAAGCAAGGTCCAGAAACATTACTGATATTCTGACCCACATTTACACCAAACAGAGGACCATCAGATGCTACTGCCCATATCTGACATACGCCAGGTATGGCATTATCAAAATCTATGGAGCCCATAACTAACCGAGCCATTTCTATGATGGTACCAGACTGATCGGTTATGAGATACTGAATTGTTTGTCCTATCTGACCAGCGGCTTCTACCACCACTGCTTGTCTATCATTATTCTTAAGACAGAGGAAAGCCTGGGTTTGGCCGAAACTGGTAAGTGTACCTCCAGCTACTTGATTTATTTCTACATCTATCGGATTGGATAATTCAAAACAGCCTTCTAAGTTAGATAATAACCCATCTACGACTAAGCCAGTAAGCCCGTTATTAAAACTGATATTATATATCTGAAATGCTGATGATACAAGATTACCTACAAAGATATTAGGTTGGTTCTGTATACTAAGAATTCTATTTTGTGGACTGACGAGGATAAAGGCATTATTCTGACCAGAGTTTCCTGTTAGTACAACTTGAACATTGTCATCAGTACCACAGAGCTGAGTGGATGTTTGTCCTCCAGCTGTAAGCATACCACCACCGCTCACTCTATTCTGCACTTCTATAAGCAATGGCGTAGAACGTGAAGCACAGCCTGACAAGTTAGATAGTGAGCCTCCAATGACTAATCCTGATACAGGTCCTGAAGAACTTACCGCAACCACATTGTAATTGCCCACAGGCAGATTACTTACATCAAAAGTGGGACTATTAAAAATATTTATTATTCGGCCATCTTGCTGCAATACATAACTGACAGATTCTCCACTGGCATTCCTAAGCTGGGTATTAATGAATCCATTGTTGTTATTAGGGCAAATAGAAACACTGCTGGCCCCATTACTAGACAATAAGGTGCCTCCTGTAACAAAACGATTGGTCACAGGTATCGGATTAGATAAGTCAAAACAACCTACTAAATCGAACAAAAATGAGCCAGTAAACAAGCCGCTCAATGGCCCTTCTGAGGCCAGATGAAAAATTTCAAAATTACCACTACCAAAAGGCGTGAAATCTATCACATTGCTATTTGATACAGAGACGATACGCATCTGTTCGTCTACTAATAGAAAGTTGAAATTTTGGCCTGCTGGATTTTGTGCATTTACAGTAACCTGTCTTACAGGCTGAGTAACCGAACACAAATCTGTACTAGATGTGGTAGAGATTACGCCTCCGTTCACACTATTACATCCTGCTGTAATTACTAAATCTTCTATATCCCATGCCTGAACGTCGGCATCAACTCCTGCAAGACAATAGGGTAAAATTTCTATTCTAAATAAAGTTGGTTCTGACACTGGAGGAACAGATGATAAATCAAAATATCTGAAAGTCCAATCATTATTAGTTGGTATATCAGCAGATTCGAAATGGGTACCATTGCCATCGATTACCCTGATTCCTAATTTTGTAGGATAGTTATTAAGTCCAGAAGCGCCATCTATAAACTGGAACTGCTCAGGAGCTCTAGAAAAGAACTGAATATTCTCTAAAGAGCCTAAACCATCTGGTCCTGGTTCTACGAGTACAGTTACGAGCAATGATTTCTGATCCCCAGGGTTATAGGTGCAAAAGTTACTGGCACCAATACACATGGCTCTTGTATTATTCATGCCTGGCGCACAGGAATGCTGGTTATCATTTGGATTGAGTCTGAATAGATTGCCGCCGAGAACAGAAATCTCAGTACACTCAGAGTTAGTTACTGACACAGGGGTAAACTCGCTGTAGTCAGAACTCGAACCTCCTGCAAATGCTACACACTCATCGAAATCGAACCTCAATGAAGGTTGGAGATTATTTACCGCAAGGTCGTTGGTAGGATTCGTTGAAAAAAGAGGCATACCTATACACAACAGAACAGGCAGAACAAAGGATAAACAGGTTTTTGGCACCATGATATTTGTATTCTTAAGAATCTGTAATTCGAAGTTATCTTTCAAACAAATAGTGAAGAAATCCTAGTGATATAGAAGCTATAAATGCAAGCTAACTTGCATATGCAATTAAAACCATATATATCACGATAAGGAAAGCCTCATCTGATGTCTGAAATAGACTACTGCTGCACCGGAAGTGTTAATATAAATAACGTCCGATCTTGGGGATGTGTGTTAAAACTGAACAAAAATAGGCGTAATTATCTATAATTGAAACATATACACATATTATATTTTCGTAATATGTTAATTTTTATAATTCCTAGTCCATTACACTTTATGACAGCGTCTGATGAAAGCTTCTGGCGTGACCTTCCAAAAGACACATATCGCTGAAAGAAGCGTTGCATGGCAGGGATTAGTCTTAACTAGGACACTGGACGGACTTTTATTCTTGTGTAAAGGTTATTTTTGCACCTGAAAACTAGAGATTTTGAGGCTTAACCAGATTATAAGTTGTTTCCTCCTGTTCTGTGCTATAGGTCATTCACTGAATGCACAAATAGGCAATGTTATCGGTACTGAATTGGCATCACCTGAAATTGTCATTAAGTCTGCTACGGACAATATTGTATTGGATGGCGTCTTGGACGAAGCCACATGGAAATCAGCTCAGAAAGCCAACAAATTCAGTCAATACTTCCCTTCTGATACAGTGCTTGCCTGTGGTGAGACTGAAGTCCTATTCGCTTATGATGATGAGAACTTTTACATAGGGGCTATATGCTACACGGCTGGAAATGATTTTCTGGTAGAATCACTTCGAAGAGACTATGGGTTTGGCAGCAATGATAATATCTCCTTTATGCTGGACACCTATAACGATAAGACTAATGCTTATCTGTTTGGTATGAATCCCTATGGTGCACGTAGAGAGGCCTTGATTTCTAATGGTGGTAAAACTTTTGACTCATTTGATTCTTCATGGGATAATAAGTGGGATGGCGCTTCCAAGCGATATGATAACTACTGGATATGTGAGCTAAAAATTCCATTTAAGTCCATACGCTATAAAGAAGGAAAGACTAAGTGGCGATTTAATAGTTATAGGAATGATGCTCAATGCAACGAGATTACAGCCTATATCAATATCCCTAGAGAATATGTCCTTATGGACTTGCAATACACAGCTGAGCTCGCTTGGGAGGAACCCTTGGATAAACCGGGCACCAATATCAGTTTGATTCCCTATGTCAGTGGCGGCATCATCAGAGACTTTGAAGATACAGACGAAACCTCAGCTACCAGAAACTTCGCCGTAGGAGGAGATGCCAAGATAGGTATCACCTCTAGTTTAAATTTGGACTTGACAGTCAATCCAGATTTTTCGCAAGTAGAGGTAGACAGACAGGTGACCAACCTGGACAGATTCGAAATCTTCTTCCCTGAGCGAAGACAATTCTTTCTGGAGAATGCTGATTTGTTCAGCTCTTTTGGTACAGGTAGGTCTAATCCGTTTTTCTCTAGAAGAATAGGTATATCGAGTGATACCGTGACGGGTAATACCATCCAGAACCAAATCTATGGTGGCGCTCGTCTTACAGGAAAACTGAACGAAGATTTGCGTGTTGGCCTCATCTCGTTACAGACTGCTGCACAGCAAGAAAATGATTTACCTAGTATAAACTATTCCATTTTTGCTGCTGAGCAGAAAGTACAGGAGCGGTCTAACATAGGTGTCATCTTTGTCAATAAGCAATCGGTTAACACTGAAGGATTCGGTAATACAGTAGATAAATTTGACCGCGTAGCTGGTGTAGAGTATCGGCTTAGGTCAGCGGATAATTTTTGGAGTGGCAAGGTCTCTTACCTTCAAGCCATCACCCCTAATGATGAGAAACAAAAGTTTAGCCACTTTGCCACCTTGGATTACAATAGTAAAAACTACAGGGTTTCCTGGTCGCATTTACTAGTGGGTAATGGTTTTGACGCAGAAGTTGGATTTGTACCTAGAAGAGATATCCTCGTACTCAATCCATCATTTGCTTACCGCATATTCACAGAAGGGAAGAAAATAAATAATCACACCCTATCTATCAGTCCAAGACTATTCTATAAATTAGGACAGGATGATAACCTGATAATCCCTGATGCCGCTGTAGAACAAATAGAACTGGGATTGGATTGGAGAATGAGTTTTGCTAATACGGCTAGAATGAATGTCAATTTCTTTACTCAGAATTTTACTTTGTTGGATGATTTTGACCCGACAAGAATACAAGAGGATGATGTTTTTGTAAGGGCAGGAGCGCAAGTAACCAATACAAGCTTATCTCTTTCTTATAATGCAGATAGACGAAATAAATTGACTTATCGTATCAATCCATCTATAGAGTCATTTTATGGTGGTCTGCGTGCTGGCGTGGGCGGACAGGTACAATATAGAGTACAACCGTTTGGTAACATTGGCGTACAGTACAATTACAATCACATCAATATAGGAGACAACTTTGAGGTAGCGAATCTCTTTCTGATTGGTCCAAGAATAGACTTAACATTCACAAAGAAACTGTTCTGGACAACTTTCATCCAATATAATAACCAGACAGATAATCTGAATTTTAATTCTAGATTCCAATGGAGATTTGCCCCTGTATCAGATTTCTTCCTTGTATATACTGACAATTATAACACAGAGCAATTCGATAATCTCTTTAGTAGGAATAGAGCTTTGGTGGCGAAGCTAACTTACTGGCTAAATCCTTAATCGCACCATGAAATTACCAAGTGGTAGGTTTTTCAATACTTATTAAGATTAACATCTTAGGACTGACGCATCCTCACGGATGCGTTTCTTTTTGACCCAACTCATATCATCTTTATTTATCAGGCATGTCATGGCTGGAAATAACGTTTAATTCTAGGGAACACATCAAAAGAAGTCCATTGTTCAATGGAATAATTTTTTTTATAACCGAAATAAAAAAATGCCTCTGCCGAAAGACAGAGACATGCGCTTTTTATATGAGTTTAATAGTTATAGGTTAATCCTATGCTGCATTATTATATGCACCGACGCTGACACCTTTAGAAGGTACAGGACGATTTGTTCTTGTTGTCAATCTAGTTTGTAAATGTGGTCTTACTTTGTACATCAATCCAATTTCCAATAATTCCATAGGGAATTTCATTGAATCACTGAAGGTAATCTTAGAGCCATCTACATCTTCCCACTTTGTCAACGCAACTTCTTTTATATGCTGGTTTGTTTCTTTTCCAAATAGATTCTTGATGCGGATAAATAGCTCTACATCAAATAACCATCTTGAATGGAATGAAGTGCTGAAAAGATTTCTAGCTGTCATTTTTGTAAAAACCTTCGCGCCGCACTGAGTGTCTTTGATAGGCATTCCTATAATAGACTGTGTAAGCACGCCAATCATAGAGCTCGCAATCGCTCTTAAAAATTTTCTCTTTATCAGATTATCGCTGCCCATTTTTCTGGATCCGAAAACCATATTTAGGTTCTCATTCTCCAAATGGTCGACTAATCTCATATAGTCAGGGAAATCTGTGGCAAGATCAGCATCAAGATATCCTACAGACACAATGTCCATATCCATCATATGTTGTATACCTTGGCGTACTGCTTCTGCCTTTCCTCTATTTTGAGGCAAATTCACCACAAAGACTTGATTATTATGTTGTTGCTTGAAGGCCAACAGTTGCTCCAGCGTGGCATCAGAGCTGCCATCGTTAACAAAGCAGATATTATAAGTGATATTGGCATTCAGAAAAGCTGAAAATCTTTGAAATTCCAACCTATCTGCCTCGTTATAGCAAGGCACCACAATACTGTGACTCATTTTTCGGTAGTTTGACTTTAACAATATTCTATTCTACTAGTACCACAAATGTGTGCCTACATCAAGCCTTCATACCTAGATTTTCTTTTCATAGCTTAGATGGTTCGATTTTTGGACTGTATACCTAGATTTTTGGAATGCAGCACAATTCCT
>CAZIMH010000073.1:0-11648 GCA_964540155.1 uncultured Saprospiraceae bacterium | reverse complement strand
TTCAACTAATAATTATCTGAGGGTGAAATTTAACCACTCCAATCAGATGCATTCACTTGGTTCTAAAGTGACAATCCAAAGCGGAGACTTAATACAGTATCAAGAATTATTACCTACCCGTGGTTATCAGTCCATGGTAGAATCTATTGTTCATTTTGGTGTCGGTCAATTAGATAATATAGAATCAGTCAGTATCGAATGGCCAGATGGTAAAAAGCAAATATTACTTAACGTTGTTGCCAATCAAGTGCTTGCAGTAGATTACTCTGAGGCAATATCAGATGGCCTGGGTAGAAAAAAAACTGCTTCGACATTATTTGTAGAAAATGCATCTAAAGCAGGGATAGATTTTGTACACCAGGAGAATACATTTGATGATTATGACAAGCAAATATTACTTCCTCATAAGTTATCTCAGTTTGGCCCTTTTGTAGCGAAAGGTGATGTCAATGGAGATCAGCTAGAGGATATCTTCGTAGGTGGTGCTTCAGGACAAGCAGGTGCTGTCTATGTACAAAAAACAGATGGGACATTCATGCGCTTGGCCAATTCAGCATTTGTGCAAGACAAGGCATATGAAGATATGCATGCTGCCTTTTTTGATGCAGATTCTGATGGAGATGAGGATATATATATCGTCAGTGGTGGTAATGCGAGTGAAGTCAATAGTCCAATGTATTATGACAGACTCTATCTAAATAATGGTAAGGGAAAATTCAGTCCGACGAAAGGAAAGATGCCGAACGCTGCAGTGAGTGGATCATGTGTCAAACCATTTGACTTTGATGGAGATGGTGACTTAGATTTATTTATAGGAGGGAGACATGTGCCACATAATTATCCTAGTCCTGCACCTAGTAGAATACTAGAAAATAAAGGCGGCCAATTTGTGAAGTTAGATGACAAAAGAACACCCGACTTCTATAAACTAGGCATGGTCACTGATGCTGTCTGGACAGACTTCGATTCTGATGGAAGTACAGACCTCATCGTCGTCGGAGAATGGATGCCTATCACTGTATTTCTAAATAAAGATGGTTCTTTTGTAAAGCATGAGAATAGTAATCTTTCTAATAGTAAAGGTTGGTGGAATGCGATAAGCAGTTGTGATATAGATAATGATGGAGATGAGGATTTTGTAATAGGCAATCTTGGCCTTAACTATAAATATCAAGCCAGTGCTGAAGAGCCATTCCATGTCTACGCTAATGACTTTGATAGCAATGGATCCTTTGATATAGCTTTGGGTTATATAGACCAAAATCAGATCTATCCAGTGAGAGGGCGGCAATGTTCTTCTGAGCAGATGCCTAGTCTCTCTAAGAAGTTTCCTACGTATACTGCTTTTGCTTCAGCCTCTATAGAAGATGTCTATGGCAAACAAGTACTGGATGGCGCCTTACATTTTGAAGCAAATAACTTCAATACATCTATCCTAATGAATGATGGAAATGGGAATTACTCTCTGCATGCATTACCCCATGAAGCACAAGTCTCTCCTGTAAATGCTATTATCTGTCAAGACTTCAATCAAGATGGAAATGTAGACCTTCTTCTTGGAGGCAATTTATATGTGTCAGAAGTAGAAACGGGACGTGCAGATGCTGGAACAGGATTACTACTTTTCGGAGACGGAAAGGGTGACTTTAAATCCATGCCGTATGAAAAGAGTGGTTTCTATATCCCCGGTGATGTGAAAGATTTGGCGCTCATACTACAAGCTAATAAGCCAACCCCAAGTATTCTAGTTACTAATAACAATGCTGCAATACAATTATTCGAGTATCGTGAACAACCACTAGTGAACTAGCAACTAGGGATTGAAGGGGATACAACAGCCATAGGGTATAACAACAAAAAAAACGGCTTGGTCTACCATCCAAGCCGTTCGTAACTTTAAAAATCAACTACTATATTGCAACTATACCTTGCACGTTATTTTGAGGCAAATTGCCCGTTTCATTCTCTATTAAATTCAAGTTTTCACCATCGATTTCATATACACCAATCGTCCCTCTAAATCCATGAAGTTGGTAAAGGTGCTGACCATCGTCAGAAATCCACATATCTATCCAGCCCTCAGTTGTACTAAATGCCGCTGCAGGGTCAGTTGTATTTCCTGTCGCACCAGTCCCTTGTGCTGCTATTTGATTCATAAGGCTAACCTCACCATCATTAAAGCTATAACTTGCTAGTCCTGCTTCTATCGCATTAGACACAAAGAATATACTTTCATCTTCATTGAAATCTAACCAGCAAGCCGTTCTACCTGTATTATTTACACCAGAAGCTATATCTAGACTTATAGGTTCGAAAGTACCGCCGTCTGTAATTCTCCATGTAGAAACTGACCCATCTTGTAATCCTGGGAATACAGGTGGTGTTCCATCTGGTCTGAATTCTCTTGCTTCTGTCACAACTACATAATTATCACCTACTATCTGGAAACCTATAGCTGATGGCAAGTTTCTTCCTTCCGAATTATCTCTAAGTGTAGAAGTAGCGCCATCAAGAATCTGATCACTTAGTGTTCCATCATCATTGACACCATACACAACTATCTCATTCTGGTCATTAGATGCTAATGCAGATGATCCAGAATTAATAGAAGCAACAACTAAGAATCTCCCATCTGGAGAAAACTGAACTGCTGATGGTCTGTTAGCGAGGTCTCTCATAGAACCTGCTATAGGTGCTAGCGTCCCATCATCCATCAACCAGTAACCCATAACGCTACCCTGCTGAGCTGGCTCACCTTGGTCTGCAAATTCTTGTCTAGAGATATTCGACACATACACTAGTCCATTTACTCCATCAATGTCTCTTTCGATGTGAGCGATACTGTTAGGTCCTACACCGTTTGTGCTTTGCGTATCCTCCGTGCTTAGAGAAAAGTCTCCCTGAACAGATAAAGAAGTGATACTATTACTTCCAGCATTAACCGCAAGTACGAAATTGTTATCCACAGTTTTTGTCAATGCATAAGCGCTGATAAGTGGATCTAGTCCCTCACCACCATCGAAGTCTCCTCCATTACCACCAGTTTGTACATCACCGATCAATTCTAATGAACCATCATCATTTCTACCGTATGCTACTATAGAATTAGCGCCCTGAACAGCGGTACCTTCTACTTGTCCATCGCCATTAGTCATAGCGTAGACAGCACCGATGAAATCAGAATCCTCGCCTGGCACAACACCAGGACCTGGTGTTACTTCATCATCATCACCACAACTAGTTATTATAACTGCACTTAATAGCGAGATAGCTAAAAATTTAAAATAGGATTTCATAGTTTTAATTTTTTTGATATTGAGAAACCTTCAAACTCTTCTCAATAGATTTAAAGAAAATAATTATGTTTCGAATCCACTTTGACTAAAAGTGGATTCCTTTTTTTCACTGGTACTTAATTAGCCCCTCAGTCAAAGTCACCATTTTATTAAATACACCACTCTATATATTCATTTCGCCAAATTGGTTGCCTAGAAGACAAAAGTAAATTGCAAACGACTGATTATCAGTCACATATGATGTCTTAATTTTTTCTTAATAAAATTTGGCTGGTAGGAGATTAATGGGAGCAAACCTAATAAGTATACCTGTTTAATCTTCTTTTAAGTCTAGGACATACCATTCGATTTCCTCGATATTCAAGTTGGGTCGACGTCCAACTTCCTTAGGTGCATAATGCTCAGCGAGATAGTCTATAATCTTAGGTTCATTAGCACCGAGATTTTGGAGTCCTTGTGTGGCTTGCATCCACACAATCATATCTTTCCAGCCCTGGCGGGTGGCTCTATTTTGGGTAATAAGCTTAGCTGAATGGCAGGAGAGGCAGCTCTGTATGACTACTTGAAGGTGCTCACCATCCTTCAGTCCAGTCTTGACATGAATGCCATTTTCTACAAGGTCCCAGTTGTTAGCGCGGTCTTGCCTGTTAGCCTTTGTTCTTGCCTTTGTAAACTGAGTCAATTGTTCTGTCGTGTATTTTGGTCTACTGAGAAACGCAGAAATGGGTTTGTGTAGTGAGATATAGCCTACCCCACTAATACCTATGACTATTAGCAGCGTTAATAATATTTGCAATGACCTCCAGAGCGCTTCTGTATTATGCTTTTGTCTCTTCATGCTAGACAACTTTGACCGCGATACGGTGACAAGCATTATTCAGATACCCTTTAGGATTCCACCCAGGGAGGATGATGGGTTGGGTCTGTCCGTCAGCATCCACCGCTCGAGACCAGACTTCGTAGTACCCTGTCTCTGGAAAGCTGACCTTTGCACTGAATTGTTGCCAAGCATATCTGTTGGCTGAGGTGGATACCGTACATTCTTGCCAGCTTTGACCGAAGTCTATGGAGTGAAGCACGTTGGTAATATTTTGTGCAGACGTCCAAGCTTGTCCACTGATAGGTAGTTGTTGTGATTGCTTAATTGTCGCCCCCGTCTTTGGATAAGTAATCAATGACTTGACAGGCATCTCTTCTATGATGCACATATCATCATCCGCTACTTTTGCGCCGGGAGCTACTGGACTGCATGGCACACGATAGGATGCTCCTTTCATCTTTTGTCCATCATGTACTTTATTTCTGATGACGATGCGTTCTAGCCATTTGCCGGAGCAAGAAGCTGGATAGCCACCGAAGACCAACCGCAAAGGATGGCCATTGAGGACAGGCATCTCCTTATCATTCATAGCCCAAGCGATGAGACTATTCTCATCCAGTGCTTTAGTTATCGGAACACCGCGACTAATGGGATCTTTATCTACAGCGCCAGACAAATGAATGTCAGCACCATAGTACCCAAGATAGACAGCGTTATTCTTGATGCCTACATCATTGAGCACATCTCTGAGTCGAACACCGGTCCACTTGGCACAACCCACTGCACCTGTACCCCATTGGTTACCCTTAGCTGGTGGATTAAATTCTTTTCTTCCATTACCCCCACATTCCAAGGTGATAGTGAGACTAACGTTGTCGAAGTTGTTTTTTAATTCCTGAATCGTATAGGATTTTTTTCTCTGAGTACTCTCCCCTCCTATAGTCAAAGTCCAATTATTTACATCGATATTCTGTGGCGGTAAACCGTTGTTTCTGACAAAAAATAAATTATTAGGTGTTAGCACATCATTAAGCAAATGTGCAGGGGTCTCCATATTGATGGGTCGGTCATTGAGCACAATCATGTCCGAGTGTTTCTCAGGAAAACTATCCACGTCAGAAAATAAGCCTAATAATTGTAACTGATCGGGAAGATATCTTTTATAAACGACATTCAGTCCAGCTAGGGTGCCGGCTCCAGTGACTAGAGAATGCTTCAGAAATTCTCTCCTTTTACTCATTCTCTATTCTTTCGTAATCGCTCGCTTTAAATCCTTTATTTAATACACCTAGTGCAACCTGCTCCTGAAAAGAATCAGGAAAATGCTCTATACCAGGAAAACCTAATCTTATGTCCTTACCATTATGAGGAATGTAGGCTGTACCAAATAGATAATCCCATACTGAAAGGGTCAGGGCAAAATTAATTCCATAACGTCTTTCTTCGGGTAGCTCATAAGAGTGGTGCCAAATGTGCATCTCTGGGCTATTGAAAATATACTTCATAACTGGTCCGATAAGTAAATAGCCTATCCCTGCCGCACCTGCTATCCACAATAGTGAAGTCACTAGTGTTGGAGTATCTACAAGGTGGAAACCGAGTAAATTTTGACTTAGGATAATACCAATTAAACCAAAAACAATAGCACCAGTAAATCTGTGGTTGACAGAAATATTTGAGTGATTATAATGCCCCCAGGCTAGGGTGAAAATATGAATTATAAAAAAGTCATGCAGTCCTATACCCAATAAAGCCAGAGGAATATACTCCAAGGTACGATAGACAACGTTTTCCATCCAATGATAGCGCAGGTGTGCTGCAAAACCCATCTCCTCTACGGAATGGTGTACCTGATGAAACTGCCACAGCCAATCAAATCTATGTAATAGCCGGTGCACCCACCACTGCACAAAATCTCTCACTACAAACCCAACAAGTAGAATCGCCCAGACAGGCCAGCTATTCATCGGATTCAAAGCTTGCAGGTCGAAACCATCAGTAATGGCTTTGATGCCATCATTGAAAAGATTCACGACGACATTAGACGCAGCACTATAAATAATCAGAGAGAATAAAAAGAAATTGAAAAACATATAAAAACCATCCAGCCAAAAATCTTTTCTCAAGACCGCTTGTTTTTTCCTCCAAGGAATCACAACTTCCAAGACAAAGAAAAAAAGTGAAACGACTATCAGCCAATAAAAATAATTTTTAAAAGAGGGATGGGTAATCTCATACCATAAGTAACCAGCATATCCTTTGTAACCCTCTATGAATAATTCAATGTACCTCATTATAGCTGATTGTGTTTTTCAATGAATCTTTATACACAGCAAATTTGTCGTTGTCTAAATGGTATTGTATAGGTGTAGAATCATCCATTTGATTATAATAGGTCCATTCTATCCAAGAGCCATCGTAGTTCTTGACATTGGGATAACCCAGCACATGTTTTAATACATAGTAAGTATGTGTAGTCCTGGATCCACTTTGACAATATAGGAAGATATTTTTGTCTGGGGTAATACCCTTTGATGTTAGATCATACCTTAAGTCTTGTTCTGACTTTATTCTATGGTCACCATTAAGATCTACATGTGATGACCAATTGCTATGAATAGCCTTTGGTATACTGCCGCGGTCAAATGCACCATCTTTGTAATCGAAGAGTTTTCCTTTATTTATAAATGGCTGTCCATAATACTCATATGGCTCTCTGGTGTCTACAATAATCGTCGTCGTATCGTCTATTGCGGCTAGCATGTCTGCTTTATTAGTCATCATATCTTGGCGAAATAAATTTGACAAAGTGTAGTCGCTTCTCACTCTTTGAGCAGATGATTCCTTTGTCAATTGATGTCCACTTTGCTTCCAGAATTCTAGACCCCCATTAATCAACTTATAGGCTTCAAATCCATAAAGGCTCAGCGTCCATGCAAATCGACAAGCATCTACATTGGCTTTGGCATCATAGAGTAACAAGGTGTCTCCTCTATTAAATCCTAACGACTGGATTAAGTCTTCCAACTGTGCTCTATCAGGAATGAGTCCTCCTATACCTCTTACTGTATCCTTTGTGGTGTAGTCTGGTCTCCATATTTGTTGTGCATTAGGGATGTGGCCTTGACCAAAAGTCTTCTGAGGAGAAATCTGTACTGGAAGATAGTGGTCAGCTGCAGATTGCAATAATAATTTAGCTTGATCTATTGTAATTAAGTTATAGGCTTTGATATCATCTTTACTATCCGATAGAGGTTCAGGTGGTGGTGTCTCTGAACTGCTCTGGCAGGCAACACCACAGATCAGGGTCAATAGGACTAACAGAAAATATATTTTTGAAGATGCAATCAAATCTTATATGAATAACTAACTTAAAAATAGAATATATTAAATTGGATAAAGGTAGAAGGTGGTATATAATTTATATAGTGACCTTAGTCATTTTTAGAATCGATAACTCACGATTCCTTTAAAGAAGAAAGGCACGCCTGGTGTAAAGTGAATTTCTTCGACACTTTCTGTCTCATTCAATAATCTAGATTCTGTAGCGAACTGTGTTTCATTCCATTCAGTATTAAGCAAGTTCTGAATTTGGAATCCTACGGTCAGATTAGTAAAACTATAGTTCATATTTAAATCTACAACGGTATACCCTGGCGCTATTATACTATTATCCTCATTGGCCGCTCTGCCACCAAGATGTCTGAAATCTACTACACCATTAAGTCCAGAAGGATGCTTTACTGTAAGACCACTCTTGATGGTGAAGTCTGGCGCCAATGGTATAAAGTCATTGCCTTCTTCTTCCTCTATAGCTCTCGCTAGCGTGTAATTTATATCTGTATTGAAAAAGAGCCATTCGAGAGGTTGGTAGCGGAGTGAAAAGTCAATGCCTCTTCTTAATGTCTCACCACTTGGTTCTACAATACCTGCATCCCCTACATAGACAAATTCTTGCTCCAGAAATAAATTCCATACAGCCACATTAAGAAATAGGCTTGAATATGGCTTCCAGATGGCACCTAAGTCAACGCCAACAGCTGCAGGTATTCTATTACGTTCTGGATCTGTAAGAAATACCCTAGAGTCATTGCTATGAAAACCTCTGCCCGCTTTGGCATAGAACTGAAGGCTCGATGTGGTGTTATAAGATATATTTAGTTTAGGACTAATGATAGACCTAGACGCTGAGACTCTATCAAAACGCTGTGATAGTTTATCCAGATAGGCAAACTGAAATGCATCTATCCTCAACCCTGGTCTGACTAATAAACGACCAAAATTAAATCCTACATCTACAAATCCTGCCAAATTATATTCATCAACATCGCCATACTGAATTCTATTGAGTATAGTTGTCCTATTAAGCGTACGTGCCAGCATGTTATTTCGACTTTCGTCAGCTCTCAAATTGACACCTAAGTTCAGATCAGTATTAAATTTTTGTCCGATGATCGCTCTTTGAAAATCCGTTATAAATCCAAATAGATTCCGGTTTTCTTGCTGACGAATTTGGTCTCCATTCTCTGGGTCTTCCAAGAAGAAAGTAAAATTTGAGAAAAGGTCAAAATTATAATTAGAGTAGTAGAGCTTGGAATTAATTACTGAATTGGAAGACAAGAAATTTTTATAATCCAATATGACATTAGACCTAGAAGTCGTGCCGCCTTCTGTATCATCTATCGCACCAAATCTAGTGATGCTGCCATTATCTACTGACCTTTGTGGTATCTGACCAGAGGCATCCCAGGTACTCGTAAAATGAGAAACAGATAATCCTAGAGATGAGGCCTCAGACAATTCAGTTTCCCAACTCCCATGTAGATTAAGTCTACTAAAATTCTGTGGGCTTTCGAAAGGACCATCGGATACCAAATACTCTCCTGCCAGATAGGCGCCCTGCTTTTCGTTATCTACAAGTTTTAGTATGGATAATAATCTCTGTGTATTGAATTGTCCTGCTTCTACTTTGATAAGATTATTTGACACCCGTCTCTTTGTTTTGAAATCTACATAGCCCGCCGTATTGAAATTACCTTTATTAGCATGGTATGGGCCCAGACCAAAATCAATCTCCTCTATTGTTTCAGGAATCAAAAAGTGTAAGTCTGCATATCCTTGCCCGTGAGCATGAGAAACCATATTGACCGGAATACCATCTGCTGTTATCGTAATATCTGTGCCATGGTCGATATCGAATCCCCTAAGAAAAATCTGCTCTGCCTTTCCACCACCAGCATGTTGTCCGATAAAGAGGCCGGGCACCTTAGTGAGGATTTCTTGTGCTGAGGAAACTGGCTTTATTTCTATATCCAGTTCTGATAAGATATCTGAAGAAGTCTTTTCATTAGATATTGTGATGGCCTCGAGAGATATTTCAGATGCCTTCATTTTAATCTTTACCAATTTATCTAATTGGCTGACGATATGATTAGACGCAGAATAGGTTAGATGCGAGATTGATAAAGTGTCCCCTACTTCTATATTCTCAAGTGTAAATCTTCCTTGGTCATTGCTATGGGTGTGGCTTCCTGAACCAATGGCATGAATCAGGGCATAAGATACTGGTTCTCCCCGCATGTCCATTAACTGACCAGTGAATGACTGTGCATGCATCTGGGTGACACCACATAGTAGGATAAATACCAAACCTAAACCGCTCATCCTCATATTCCTGCTATCTAATTTTATCATTACTTACAAAGCCTATTGGATACAAACGTAGTACTGAAAATGGAAAAATAGTGTGATTTTAGTTACAAATTGATGCGTAATTTGTCCCGACTAAGCAGAGTGGTGTAAAAAAACTGAGGTGTCTAAATTATAGTGGTAGGTGTTCCATTATGATTAGTTGTAATACATTGGGTGGGAATGAATTCTGAGTGTTATGAATTCCGGGAACGCATTTGTTCTGTACGCCACTTTATTACTTTCCTAAGCTCAGAATATTCTCATCTCTAGGACTCATGATGGGTCGTGAAGACCACAGAAATCCTTATATATTAGCTGCTGGCCTTTTCTGTGAATCCAAATTTCAATTTTTCCAAAATGTATTTCTTGTCTTCTATTGTTTCATCTTCTGAATTCTGAATCATCAACGAGAGCACAGGACTCTCTTGCTCAATAGCTTTGTCTATTATGCTGATTATTCTTTTTTCTAAATCACTGTTAGTAAGTACTAACTTTTTCATTTCTCTTCCTAAAACAATTACACCTACCTCATAATGTTCTATATCACCCTCATATAAGTCAAAATGGTTTCCCCAGATGAAATCAGCTTCTAGTGCTGGGTAATTTAAGCAAATCGAATTTATATCAACTATATCCTTTATTCGTCTATTTGGCCTGTCGTCATAGGCAATTAACTTTAATATCATTACTCCTGGAATAGAACATGCCTTGTATTTCTCTTCACCTATTTCTACTTCATTTACTCCAAACTCAAAGGCTTCTTTGAAACCATCTAAATTTACTTTCGTCAAACCCTTACCTTCAATTATTACTTGACCTTCTTTCTCTATTTCACCAAATGGTAATAGATCAATTTGCTTGCCGTCTTGCGTTATTAAACAAAAAGCGTTTTCTGTGCTTTCTTTATAGCCATAATTGCTTTTTAGTTCTTCTCTCAGTTCGTTGTACTTTTTAACATCAGAAACGTAAACACCAAAATCTATATCCTTAGTGCCTCTTGAATTTTCATTGTTTGAAACATACCAGATATTTCTAGCAATTGCACCAATTATAAAGAAATCGATTTCCAACTCTTTACAGGTCTCACTTATTTGAATAAACACATCTTTTAGTCCGTCTATCGAAAGCGCATTATAATTTATCTTGGACATATTCTTTGTAAATTATATTGGCTGCTTCTAAATATCTTGCATTTGTATCATCTAGTAAGTCGGCATAAATTATCATTGGTTCAACTAGTTGATTATTATGTTCTTTGTTTTTCCAAAACAATTCCGTGATTGTTATTTCTCCTTTCTCGTCTGGCAGGATCTTAAGTCTTTTCATTACTTCTTCAAATTTTTGCCCTGTATAGATTTCGATCTTATCCGCAATTATATACTCTGTTAATACTTCGGCTGCATTTACCCCACCCCAGAATGTTTCTTTTGGGAGTTTTAGTTTTCTCCAATTTACCTTCTTATTAAGCCATCTATATCTCTTCTTTCGAAGCTTGGGTCTTAGATTCCTGATGTATCCCCTCACCCACTCTTCAAATAACCTTTCTCTATTCTGGAACTTATATTCTTTTTTGTTTTCCAGTATTATGTAATTCTCTTTCAATAGATCCTTGAAGACCACCCCTACTGTGGCAATTGTAACATTTGCCTTGTCTCCAATAAATCTATATGGCTTATTTAGAAATTCTGGATGTAATAGAAATTGATAGATCACTTTTAATCCTGCTTTATTAAAGGCTTTTGTATTTGTCTTTAGCTTATCCCTATTAGTTTTATCAGTTTGAATTAGTAGGTAGATATGTTTATCTTTCAGAAACATATTTCCTGCAGTATCTACATAAG
>CAZIMH010000072.1:0-12172 GCA_964540155.1 uncultured Saprospiraceae bacterium | reverse complement strand
GTAAGAATACCCAGTACATCATTCACCCAGAAGAGATTATGGCTGAAAACTTTTCTTTTGCGATACTAGGAAAAGAGAAGTTAGTTGATAAGAATATAGTTACTCAGATTCAGGAGAACCTGCGAGAAGCCACTAGATAAAAAATTAGAAATCCCCTCGATGGGTATCAAGGGGATTCAAAAAAGAAAACTCTCCAGTTTTCGCTAGCCAAATTATTTTATATCTAAGAAAACACCTACATTATAAGCAGGTGCCGCTGCGATTATTTCTCCTCTAGTAACATTGGCAAATCCAGCAGATACGCCAAATTTTTCTGTTACATATACATTAGCTTCTAGTCCAAGTGTGATGAATTCCGTATTGTTTGCAAATATACTTGTACTTGTAATCTGCATACTTCGGTCACTATTCTTAAATGACTCTATTGCATTCAGTTTACCACTAAGCCAAAATCTATTATTGAATAGTCCTATACCCACTTCTGCGCCATATCTAAATTCTTCAGAAAAGCCCTGCGAACGATTATTGATGCCTATCACACCACTTACATAACCAGATACATTGTCTCCAATATTAAAACCAGTCCCAGCATCCACTGTCAATATCTGATTGAACTCTCCATCACCTGTTTGTAGATTATTTAATTCTCCTCCAATAGATTGTCCAGTTGGAATTCCTAAAGTTAAAGTGACTGCAATAGGTATTTTCGCACCATACTTAGATAGATTATATTTCAATCCAAGTTCTACATCACCAAAAGATGTAATCGCATCTCCATTAAAGATTATATCATTAGTAGTGAGCGATCTTACATTATTTATTAGACTCCTACTGACTAAAGGTACATTAGCTATAGCAGTGAATCTATCAGTTAATCCATATTCTGTATATATGAAGGTATTATAGATAGCACTTGTAGTATTAGGATCTATTCTTCCTAAATCTGTAAAATGCTCATCAAATACTGTCCACCACTCAGATAGCTTTATATAGGCCTTACCCTTTCCTGTAGGCCATGGACCGCCTGCATTAAGCTGTGATGCAAATAGCAACATAGCTAAGAATGCAAAAAATAAATTTTTCATTATGTTCTATTGTTTGGGGGCAGTTACAAATTAAGTTCTGCTTCCCCAATCTTAACATTGAATGGTGCACACCAATAAACAATAAACCTGAAGTCTTCTAATTCTACATCTTCTATTTCGAAGCTATGTGCACCAGAAAATTGTTCCACTCTACTAATTTCAAAAGCATTAGCAATTGAATTTCTGTTATTGGATAGGTAGACATAGAATCCTGGCAATCCTGTAGAAGCTCTATAATTGTCTGCGATGTCTAATAAAAGTCCACCTTCTTCTCTTTCCGATAAGGTAAAATCTCCTTCCAATGTGTAGAATGTTGTCGTCATTATCTCGCCCTCTATACTTCTCAATTCTGGTTCTCCATCATCACCTCCAGATCCGTCATCATCATCACCTCCAGTTCCATCGTCATCGTCATCATCATCACCTCCAGTTCCATCATCGTCATCATCATTACCTGACCCATCGCCTCCTGGAGGCGGCGGTGGTGGTGCTTGCTGAACAGAAATTTGTTCGGCATCACTGCTATCTAAACCATCTACACTTACTGAACCAGAAATAGTGGCATTTCCTTCAGCAACAGCTGTCGCTAGTCCATTGGCATCTATGCTAATTACGGAAGGATTGTTACTTGTCCATGTGACAGGTACTTCTACTCTAGCACCAACATTATTGAAGTATCTATATGTGTATTGAAATGTTTCAGCTACTTCTAAGTCTTGAGATGGCCCACTTATTCTTAATTCAGGCTCTACAAAATCATCAAGAAAATCATCTTGAACACAACTAACGGCTATGGCTGAAATAGCGAAAAGTATAAAGAGTAATCTTTGCATTATTATAGTTTTTATTTTTTATATGATAAACCTTCTATTAAAGTTGCTTTGAAAGCAATATTATATGCTTGATAAGGAAAAAAGGTTTCATTTCTTATGAAAATCAAGCTTATCTAGCTGTATAACGACCACAAATATCAATCCGCTTTACGATTATTAAATCGTCAGTTTTTCCCTATAACTCATCAATTGTTCCCTGAAGGGGAGCGGTAGGTCTTTAATTTTGCAAATTAGCCGCTATTTTGGGTAAAAAGGTGACTTTAACTATTCTTATCATACTAACCTGAAGTCGGAAGGAGAATTACCCTCATTTTTCTTGAAAAAACGACTGAAGGACTGGATATCATTGAATCCAAGGTCATATCCAATTTCGGACACAGGCTTTTCGGTATACCTTAATAATCTCCTAGCCTCTAGCATTATTCGGTCTTGTATCAGCTTAAGGGGTGATTTGTCGTGAAACTTTCCGAAAAGATTAGATAAGGTTTTAGGCGATTTATTAAGCAAATCTGCATATTCCGAAACCGTATGTTTCTCTTTGAAGTGCTTCTCTACTAGATAATTAAATTGCCTCACAATGTCAGATTCTATCTTTGGAATCAATTCTATCTGCTCCTGAGCTTTATAGATTCTAGTACATAGGATAAGGAACCTTTTAAGCAACATCTGCAACATTTCTTGCTGTAACTCATCCTTGGACTGCATCTCGAGTAACACCATCTTAGAGAGACCCTGCAAGGACTCCAAATGCTCACCTTTAGGCTGCAGAATAGGCAAACTTTTAGATCCAAAAAACAGGATTCCTTTACAGCCAACCTCGCTATCATGAGTCACTATGCAATAGAATGATGAGTTAAACCTCAGCATCTTTGCGCTCTGTATTTTTTTGACATCTACTTGGTGAAAATTTGTCAAACATATCAGCGTATCCTTACCAAATAAGTAAGGATAGCTATCTATGGTCACTTCATTTTCATCTTCTTGAAACCACAACAGCGCTAACTGACCATCAATCGGATTGTTTAAGGCCTCACTGACAGCAGTGCTTTGCTCCAGTATTTCAAAGTATTCATTCGTATTCCCTTGATATTTCACACTAGGCTAATTTATAGTCTAATAATTAAGATAGTCAAGATAGTTCTTTGTTCACATTATGGCAAAAAGTCTTAAGTAATCTTAAGACATAATCAAAGTCAATATCGCTTTTAATTGAATTTGAGGCTAGTCAAGACAAATCTAATTTTGACTATATTAGACCTATCTCATTACTTTCAAATTGTCATCTTCGCTATGAAAATTTTCTTTGTTTTAATAGGACTACTGCTAAGTTTTCAAACTTATTCGCAATCAGAATTGGAGAACCTACTATTTGAGTTGCCCAATGTGATCTTCAAAAAGATTGCTACGCCTGATGGCTATGAAGCGGCCTACGAACTTAAAATAAGACAGCCAATAGACCATAAAGATAAATCCAAGGGGCACTTCTATCAAAGGGCTTTTCTAAGCCATAAAGCCATGGATGCACCTACAGCAATGATTACTAACGGGTATGGCCGACCCACTAACAGGGTGACCGAGGTAGCCAAACTCATAAAGGCTAATCAGATCAACATAGAGCATAGATATTTTCTGGAATCTTCACCGGATTCGTTGGATTACGATTATCTAAACTTCGAACAAGTCACGGCGGACTTACATCACATCAATCAACTCTTTAGAACGATATATGATGGTAAATGGGTGAGTTCAGGAATAAGCAAGGGTGGGACGACCACCATCATTTACAGATACTTATATCCAGAGGATGTGGATATTTCTATCCCTTATGTAGCCCCGATTAATCACAGTGACGAGGACAGACGAATCTATGACTTTCTAGCCAAGGTAGGGACCAAGGAATGCAGAGCAGATATCCATGATTATCAGATAGTTATGCTGGAAAAGGCAGAAGAAATGAAGTCTTTTCTTAAGTGGTTTGCCAAGGGACAAAGACTTGAATTTAATTACCTTGATTTAGATCAGGCCTATGAGTATGCTATATTGGAATATCCTTTTTCATTTTGGCAGTGGGGAGCAGATTGTGATGATATTCCTGCCACTAATGCACCCGTAGATACTCTCCTGCAGCACTTTGTAGATATCGTAGGTTTAGAGTTTTATTCTGACGCCAGTATGGAAGGGTTTGGCTCTCATTATTATCAAAGTGCCGAAGAGATGGGTTATTATGGATTTGAAGTGAAACCATTCAAAGATTTATTGCAACATCTCAATGTAAGCAGTAACCCATCTGCCATATTTACACCAGATAAGATTCCTGTCAAATTTGATGGTAAATTGACTAATCAAGTATACGCTTGGACACAAGAAACTGATCTTCATTTTATATATATCAATGGGGCAAATGACACTTGGTCGGCGACAGCTGTTCCTGAAGTCAAGCGCTCAGAATCCTTATGGTTTTTCATGAAGGGCAAATCTCATGGCGATGCCAGAATCAAGAATATGACTCCCTCTAATAAGCTCAAATTGCAGCGAACATTGTCCAATTGGATAGGGTCAGAAATAGATTGCACTATTTTGGATAAATAACACATATTGACGTCTCATGTCCTCCAGAAGTCCTTTAGGCAATAAAAGAAGAACAATAACGTATCTTTAATCGTTATTCAATGTGTTGGTAGTCAGTCATTTAGATGTAATTGGCTTAAAAACCAATTGCATAATTTTATCAGAATTTATAACTTTCAAGGATGAGATGATTTGATGGGAATTTTCATAGCAACAAATTGGTTGAAATGAGAGTAAATCAGCATCAATAATCTTGTTGAATTTATGGCAATGTTGCCTTGTGTAGTCTGAATAAGTCATATGAGTAATTACGATCAGCTAATAGATAAGCTGGATAGATTTACAAGAAAGTACTACCTCAATCAAGTGATTAGAGGTTTCCTATATACCACAGCAGTCGTTCTAGCTTTATTTATTGCGATTAATTTACTGGAGCATTATGCCTACTTTGACTCAGGTGTCAGAAAAGGCCTCTTCTTTGGTTTCATTGCAGTATCTGCCCTTTCGCTAGGCTACTGGGTATTACTTCCCCTGAGTAAGTATTTCAAATTAGGAAAAAGAATAAATCACGAACAAGCAGCTCATATTGTTGGAAATCATTTTACTGATGTCCAAGACAGACTGCTTAATGTGCTACAACTGAAAAAGCAAGCAGATTCAAGTGTCAGTATGGCTCTTGTAAATGCCTCTATTAACCAGAAGACTGAAGCCATTAAGCCAGTACCATTCAGATCAGCTATTGATTTGACTAAGAACAAGAAATATCTCAGATATGCCTTACCACCCGCATTGATGTTACTCGTTATTCTTCTTGGTGCACCAAGTTTGATAACAGAGCCGACGCATCGACTTATAAATAATGATAAAGATTTTGAAAGAGCAGCGCCTTTTTATTTCTCTTCTGAAGGAGACTCTTATAAAGTTGTGCAGTATGAAGACCTAACTGTAACCACTGTAGTCGACGGGGATGTACTTCCTAGTGAAGTTTTTATAGATGTGGATAACTTCCAGTATCGAATGAAAAAAGAAGAAGGCAATACTTTTTCTTATACCTTCAAGAATGTCCAAAAAGATATTCCGTTTCATTTTTATTCAGGTGCGGTCAAATCGAAAGATCACAATGTAGATGTCTTGCTCAAGCCGAATATGGCTGGTTTTGACTTGTTCTTAGATTATCCCGGATATACTGGAAGAAAAGATGAGACCTTGAGTAACATAGGGGATGTTGTTATCCCACAAGGGACTAAGGTCACATGGAATTTCCAAGCAGACAATACAGATGAAGTCTCATTAAAGTTTGCCAACCTAGGTGTTACAGAAGAAGCGAAGAGGAGGTCTGATAATCGATATCGATATGTGAGGAAAATCATGAAGGATGATATCTATAAAATATTCATAGCTAATGAGCAAATTCCTAATCCAGATTCTATCACATACACACTAAACGTTACTCCAGACCAACATCCAGAGATTTCGGTAGAGAGCTTTGTAGATAGTCTAGAGAAGTCGATCACATACTTTATAGGAAATGCCTCTGATGATTATGGTCTGACGAGCTTGGCATTCAATTACACGCTGACAAAATCAAACGGGCAGTCGACGACACAGTCTGCATTATTGACCAAGCCTACAGCAAGAGAGGTGCAGTATGATTACACTTTTGATATTGCAGATCTAGAATTGCAGCCTGGTGACAAAGTGAGTTACTTCTTCGAAGTGAAAGATAATGATGGTGTCAATGGCTCTAAGTCAGCACGGACTTCTGTGATGGAATATGAAAAGCCGACAGTAGAAGAATTTGAAGAACAAGAAGATGCCAATGAAGAAGAAATAAAAGAGAAACTCAAAGATGCTTTAGAGGAATCCAAGAAGATAAAAGAGGAACTGAAAAAGCTGAGAGAAAAAATGCTCCAGAAGCAAGAGCCATCGTGGGAAGACAAAAAGGAGTTGGAAAAACTACTTGAGAGACAAGCAGAGTTGCAAGAGAAACTCCAAGAAGCAAAAGAGAAATTTCAAGAGAATCTCAAGAATCAAAATGAATTCTCTGAGCAGAAAGAAGAAATACTGGAGAAGCAGGAGAAGATAGAAGAGATGTTCGAAGAGGCAATGAGTGAAGAGACTCAGGAATTGATGGAGAAGATAAAGGAGCTGATGGAGGAGCTGGACAAGGATGATATGTTAGAGCAGATGGAGCAGATGACCATGAATGATGAGGAGGTAGAAAATGAGATGGAGCGATTATTAGAGCTCTTCAAAAATTTGGAAGTAGAGAAGGAAGTACAAGATATGGTAGAGAAGCTGGAAGAGTTAGCAGAGAAACAAGAAGAACTATCTGAAGAAACAGCGAAGGAAGATAAATCCCAAAGCCAGTTGGAGAAAGAGCAAGAGGAGCTGAATAAAGAGATGGAGAAATTGGAAGAGGAGATGAAGGAGCTTGAGGAAAAAAATGAAGAGCTGGAGCGACCGAAGGATTTAGGAGACGAGAATGAGGATCAGATGGAAGATATCCAAGAGGATATGGACCAGAGTATGGATAAGATGGAACAGAAAGATAATCAGGGTGCTTCTCAGAAGCAGAAGCAAGCTGCTCAAAAAATGAAAAAAATGGCCGCAGGAATGTCAGCGGCAATGGAGTCTTCTCAGCAAGAACAGATGGAAGAAGACATCAAGGCGCTAAGACAATTATTAGAAAACTTGGTCATGCTATCATTTGATCAGGAAGACCTAATAGATAACATAAAGCGGACTACTTTAAATACGCCTAAGTATGTCAGACACATCCAAGAACAATTTAAGTTGAAAGATGACTTTTCCATGATAAAGGATAGTCTGGAAGCGCTGGCAAGACGAAATGATAAAATACAAAGTTACGTTTCGGAAAAAGTTGTAGAGATCAGTTCTAATATCTCCACTAGTATAGATCAGCTAGAAGAGAGAAAAAGAAATGATGCGCAAAACAATCAGAGACATACAATGAAAAATGTGAATGACTTGGCCTTGATGCTGGCAGAGTCTATGGAGCAAATGCAGCAGCAAATGTCAGGGATGATGTCAGGTTCTCAGATGTGTAATAAGCCAGGAAGTGGCAGTGGCAAACCAGGTAAGGTGCCTCTAGACAAGATCACACAAGGACAGCAAGATCTGAATGAGGAGATGAAATCTATGGCCGGTAAGAAAGGAAAAGACGGCAAAGAAGGAAAAGGCAAAGATGGAGACGCTAAAGATTTTGCCAAAGCGGCGGCTAAGCAAGCGGCACTGAGAAGAGCATTGGAGAATTTGAGAAACGAACAATCTGAACAAGGTAAAGGTGATCCTGCTATCCAAGAACTGATAGACGCTATGGATAAGGTAGAAACTGACCTTGTGAATAAAAGATTGGATAACCAACTGTTACTTAGACAACAAGAAATCGTCACAAGACTACTTGAGGCTGAAAAAGCTGACAAGCAACGTGACAAAGACGAAAAGAGAAAGGCTGAAGCTGGTAAAGACTATAAGAAGGAATTACCACCAGCATTGCAAGAATATCTCAAAGAAAGAGAAGCAGAAGTAGAGATGTATAAGAAGGTGTCGCCTGCTTTGAGACCATTCTATAAGCAACTAGTAGATGAATATTACAAAGCCCTAAAGGGTCAGTAGTATTTATAGCGTAGTTAACTTTTTTACAATTATCTATCCTAACCAACCACCGGCATGCATCACCAACTGATGTTAAAATTAAAATCCTGTCCTAGCCAAATTGGCTCTGTAGAAACTTTTGTCAAAAAACTGATGTGTAACTGTAAGTTTGATCAGAAAGTATATGACAATATCTTAATCTCTCTAACAGAGGCAGTCAATAATGCAATTATACATGGCAATAGAGAGGATGTGTCCAAATTCGTCAGTGTCGACTGTGAAGAGAGAAAACAAGAAGTCGTTATCCGTATTTCTGATGAAGGCAAAGGCTTCAATCCTCACCAAGTTCCAGATCCTACCTTGCCTCACAATTTAGAGTGCTGTGGCGGTAGAGGCGTCTTTATTATGAAGGAATTATCTGATGAAATTAAGTTTCTGGATAGCGGCCGCACTGTCGTGATGCATTTTAGAACGGCCTAGCTTCTAATTGCTTGTGAGATGAGCACTAATCCTAATGACGATGCAATTATCATTTGCCTAGCAGATGTCGAGTATAACCTTCGCGATGAGGTTGCGGTCATTAATTGGCTCAAAAACATTGCTTCCACAAACAATCGGGCTATTTCTTCATTAGAATATGTATTCTGTTCAGATGCATTTCTTTTAGACATAAATAAGAAATACCTAGCGCACGATACATTGACAGATATAATTACATTCCCATTAAATGATAATCCATTGGAAGCCACAATTTATATAAGTATAGAAAGGGTGGAAGAGAATGCGCAAATATATAGTATATCACCAGAGGAAGAGTTACATAGAGTTATGGCACATGGCCTCTTACATTTAGTAGGATATAAAGACAAATCAGATGAAGAAAAATCAGAAATGCGATTTCAGGAAAATGCAGTACTTGACCAAAGGACTTTTATCTAGTCTTCTGTTTTTTGTATTTCCATTGTCAGAATCTTATGGACAGGATTTAGTACCAGAAGATATATTCGATAGACAAGGAGGAATAGAAATAGTGCTAGATGATAGTGCCTTACTCACACAGTTGGATAAGCACGAAGGGCTGACCATAGATCATGGCTGTAGTCATCAGACGCCACATATGTATGCGATAGAATCCGGTTACAAGTATCTTATAGAACAAAATATCGGATTCAGATATATCCAGCGTCCCAAGGCAGAAATCACAATGTTAGGACCTAATGAGTTGCCAGTGTATAAGTCTGAATGTATGCCGGATATAGACTTCTATCCCACCTATGAAGCTTATGTAGAGATGCTGAATAACTTCCAAAGTCAATTTCCTGAGCTGTGCCGTGTATTCAGTATTGGAACCCTGACGAGCGGGAGAGAAATATTAATGGTCCAGTTAGGAGATGATCTAGAAGATAGTCAAGATGAACCCAATTTATTATATACCTCTACGATGCATGGAGATGAAACCACTGGCTTTCCTATGATGCTCCAACTCATAGATTTACTCTTGTGTAGTTATGAGACGGATACTAGAATAAGAACTTTGATGGATGGCGTCAATATCTATATTAACCCACTTGCCAATCCAGACGGGACGTATACCAATGATAACTCGACAGTACAAGGAGCGACCAGACGTAATGCAAACTTCATAGACCTTAATAGGAATTTTCCAGATCCTGAAGACGGAATGAATCCAGACAACAGACCTACTCAGGATGAGACTCAGTTTTTTATTGATTTTGCTCAGGAGAACAACATCCATCTCTCTGCTAATTTTCATGGTGGGGCAGAAGTGGTGAGTTACCCATGGGATACTTGGTCTAGAAGAGCAGCAGATGATTCTTGGTGGATAGAGAAGGCGAGAGAGTATGCAGATTTATGTCAGGAGAATAGTTCTGATAATAATTATTTCACAGATTTGGAGAATGGGATTACTCACGGTTGGGATTGGTTTGAAGTAGATGGAGGAAGACAAGACCTGATGAATTATTATGTAAGAGCAAGGGAATGGACGATAGAACTGTCTCAAAGAAAATTGGTCAATTCAGAAGATCTTCCAATGTTCTGGCAGGCCAATAGAGAAGCTTTATTGACTTATATGGAAGAAGCGATGTTTGGCTTTCATGGGCAGGTGGTAGATTGTGTAACTGGCGAACCTGTAGGGGCAGAGATTTTTATGGAGGATCATGACGTAGATAATTCTAGTGTATTCTCTGATAGCTTGACAGGATATTTTTACCGCTTCCTAGATGACGGGCAGTATAATGCAAGGATAGCTGCAGTAGGATATGAGACCTTGTTTTTGCCTATTGACATTTTGGATAGAACGGTAACAAGAATGAACTTGGAATTGTGCCCTGAATCTACCAGTACGACAGAGTTTGCAGACGATGAATTACGCGTCCATTCTACAGAAGGTGGTATACTGATAGAAGGCAATTTGTCAGATCAGTTGTCTTTGGTAGAAATTTTTGATACTGGAGGAAGAATGATACACAGGGCAGTGTCGCCATATGCTGCGACAAACCTTTCGCTAACTTCAGGCATTTATATGGTGCAGATTACTGTAGATAATAGAATAGGCACTTTTGTCATAAATAAATAAGAACCATGAATCATACGATATCAGCTAAGTTATTGAGTCTAGTATTTTTTCTTGCGATTACTAGCATTGTTTCAGCTCAAAGAGAAAAAACACCCATCACACCTGTGCAAGTCACAGATAGGATATTGATGCTAAAAGGATCTGGAGGAAATATAGGTGTATTCCTGGATGACGATGGCGTCATTATGATAGATGACCAGTTTGCCTACATGGCTGAGAAAATTTCAGCTGCTATAGCTGAGAAGACAGACATGCCTATCAAATATCTTATCAATACTCATTGGCATGGCGATCACACAGGAGGTAATGAAATCTTTGGTAATAAAGGCGCTACGATTATCGCTCACGATAATGTGAGAAAAAGACTGAGCACAGACCAAGTAAGACCTTTTGGGCGAACCACTGAAGCGTCACCCGCAATGGCATGGCCGAAGCTGACATACAATGAGGAATTCACCATCCATACTTCTGAAGAGTCTATAGAACTTATCCATATACATAATGCCCATACAGATGGGGATTCTTTTGTGTTTTTTCCTATGTCTAACGTATTGCATATGGGGGATACATTTTTTGTAGGAAGATTTCCCTTTGTAGATGTAGATATGGGCGGCTCTCCAGATGGGCTCATTGCTGCCGTAGAAGCTGCACTTATGATAGTAGATGAGGATACGCAGATTATTCCTGGACATGGAGAGTTGTCTAACAAGCAAAATCTTAAGGACTATCACCAGATGTTACTTATAATGAGAGATAGAGTAAAAGCAGCGATGGCAAAAGGTATGGCAGAAGATGCGATTGATGTAGAGACATTGACTAAGGGATTTGAAAGTTGGGGCGGAGGATTTATTAGTGGAGAGAAGTATGTGAAGATGTTATATAGATCATATTCGGAAATGTAGATGATACACAGATATATATTCAAAGCCAAGCCTTTAGTGTAAGGGCTTGGCTTTGTTTTTGTGATATAGTCTGTGGATGGCTAGAACAAAAGCAAAATCACTCTCTCACAATGTCTACGTCGTAGAACTTAACCAAAAAGTCTGGTCAGAAGATCGGAAGTTTAGAGAAGCCAATCCTCAATACAAAGGCATCAAAGAATGCCTCTATGTTGGCATGACCAGTCACTCTCCGCAAGAAAGATTCAAAAAGCACGTCACAGGATATCGCAATAAGAAAGGCTACAAGATTTCCTCTAAGTATGTAGAGCGATACGGTAAGATGCTGCGCCCCAGTCTGTATGCGGTGTTCAATCCGATGACAAAAACAGATGCCACCAATATGGAAAGGCAATTAGCCAACAGCCTTAAGAAAAGGGGCTATGCCGTCTGGTGGAATTAATCCTTCAGCTCTTTAAGGATTACCCTCTCTAAAATTATTGTTATTAATTTTTCAGGCCAATCGGCTTTTAGGAACTAAGAGAAATCTAACAGTTTTTTGAATGACACCTCTCTTTTTTGACCCCTAAA
>CAZIMH010000071.1:0-12228 GCA_964540155.1 uncultured Saprospiraceae bacterium | reverse complement strand
CCACCCACTCTGCCAGTTTCTTTCCTGTCTTTTCTTCTAGATTACTTATCATTTTCTCGACCATAATTCAGTTTTCGTGTGCGATTTGATCAGTAGCGGAAAATTAGTAAAAACAGCCAAACCCTGAGTAATGGGCATTCATTTTATAAAAATGTGTGAGTAGAGAAGAAAAAATAATCAATGTTTGAACATTAATGTTGCAACATGGTTAGTAAGTGTAGATGAAATTGGAGGAAGCCATACAACAGAAAACCCCGTTTAGTTCGCATAGAGAGAAAGCTATAGTCAACCTTATCTACACACAGAGCTGGGTATCTGGCAAAATGAAGGAACATTTTGCTCATTTTGGCATTACACCGAAGCAGTATAACATCTTGAGGATTCTAAATGGTGCTAAGCAGCCAGTAAGCATCGCTTATATCCGAGAAAGATTACTAGATAAACTATCTGATGTATCTAGAATTATAGACAGGTTGCAAGGAAGAGGGTTAGTGGATAAAAAACCGTCAAAGAAGGATCGCCGGCTGATAGATGTAAAATTAAGCTGTGCAGGTAATGAACTGTTACAAAAGATAGGGAATACAGAGAGTGGTATAAAAAATATTATGTCCAAGTTATCGGACAAAGAGATTAATACACTCAATGCCTTACTGGACAAGATTAGGAATTAATTATATTAAATAAATAAAATAACTGATAACAGAAATGAGAAGCATATTATTTACTGTCGTTGCAACCTTGATTACATTTTCGATAAGCGCACATAATGGCCCCCAACATGGTGGAGAGGTAGACTTGACGGCTAGTACAGTAGAATGGGAAGGAAAAAAAGTAGCCGGCAAACACAATGGTACAATCGCCATTAAATCTGCTGACCTTAATTTTAAGAACCATAAATTATCAGGAGGTAAAATTGTAATGGACATGACCTCTATTACATGCTCAGATCTTCCACAAGGTCCAGGACAGAAGCTCATTGGCCATCTGAATAGTGGAGACTTTTTCGAGACTGAAGCGCATCCTACGGCAACCCTTGATATCACTGGGGCGACGGCTGGCACAGGCAATAATTATACGATACAAGGTGATTTAACGATCAAGGGAATAACAAAACCGATAACCTTCGATGCCATTGTATCTGCGAAGAACGCGACGGCAGAAATTATGATAGATCGTACGATGTATGATATTAAATACGGATCAGGTTCTTTCTTTAAAGGTCTCGGAGATAAAGCTATCAACAATGAATTCAAATTGAATGTTAACTTGGTTATGAAATAATCAAAACTCACTAATTAAATACTATTATAAATGAAAAATTTACTTTTATTAATCTCCACTATCGCATTGGGTTTTATGATCTCGTGTGATAATGCGCCAAAAGGAGAAAAGGCAGCGACATCAGCTGCAAAGGCAGTCCCAACTAAAGTTGCAGCAAAGTCATACAATGTAATGAATGGCAGTATGGTAAATTGGTCTGGATCTAAAATAGCAGGCACGCATACTGGTACGCTTAAGGTATCTGGCGGAAATTTGAATGTATCTGACGGTAAAGTAACAGGCGGAAAATTCATGATTGACATGAATAGCCTTTCAGTAACTGATTTAGAAGCTGGAAAAGGAAAGGAAAAACTAGAAGGCCACCTTAAGGCACCAGATTTTTTCAATGTAGCAACTAATCCTACAGCGTCATTCGAAATTACATCTGTCACAGGTGGTAATGTTACTGGAAACCTAACAATGATGGGAATGACTAAATCTGTCACTTTCCCTGCTGATATTCAAATCACTGATAGTGGTGTAAGTGTCACTACGCCAGACTTCACAATCAATAGAACTGATTGGGGACTTAAGTATGGTTCTGCATCGTTTTTTAGCGATCTGAAAGACAAAGCTATTAATGACAACATAGGGCTATCAATAAGATTGAGAGCATCATAGAAGATTTATATTAATGTCTCAATTAAAGGCTCTTTCAGTAACATGAAGGAGCCTTTTTCTATTCTATAAACTAACACTCATCTTAAGTCCAGATACAAAAAATGGGTCTAATGAATTGCTTCATTAAACCCACTATAAATTTAGCTTTAAGCTTATTATTACTTCTGTTCTCTTTACTACAATTTAGTGAACGATGATTTGTATTCCTTACTTGATTCATCCGTCGCACTAATGATATAGAACCCTTTCTCTAGCAAACTCACATTTAATTCTGAATCTGGATTAGGTACGTCTATTATAATTCTTCCTTGGGTATCAATAACTTTTAGTCGACTTAGATTCACTTCACTACCTATATGAATGTGATCTGATGCCGGGTTAGGGAAGACAGTAAAGTCGTTGATTTCATTCACATCATCTGTACTTGTCACTTGAGTCAGACTCAAATTATCAAGCATGACTACATCGAAATCAAGGAATTCTGGATCAAACTGAAATGTGCCAGATTGCGTAACAAATTTCAAATCTACAGCACCTTTGTAATCACTAGGCAAACTTATTATATGGTTTACAAACTCCCCTTCACTTTGGCCTTGTATGATTTCAGAAAAGATTACTTCCTCATTATCATTATTCAATAATACTTGTGCCGAAGCTGAGGCTTCAGATCTAAAATCAGTAGCATCATTTCTGAACTGTACCATATCAAAAGACAGTGCCGGTGATTCAAGACCAGTAGCATCTACACAGCCTCTTATTATTGCAGTAAGAGATCCAAAAAATGATAGCTCCCCTTCGAAGTTTCTTTCAGCTTCTAGACAGAGTGGTTGATCTACTAATGAGGTACTACCGGTGGCATAGAATAAGTTGTTATTTTGATAACGAGTAAGGTCATCTCCTAGAGATTCTATACTAATTCCTCTATCTACATCACTGAAATCCTGAAATTCATTGAGGTAACCTAGCTCTATAGGTTGTAATTGTCGAATCTCTTCAGAATCAATATTATTATCCATACTTGGATCAGCATCATAATCCAATCTAACTTCCACATTCATCGTTCCATCTAACGCTAAATCTAGCGTCCTATCAAAGGTCCTACTTGCGCCTGCATTTAGTCTGTTATTTAATAACAAGGTTTCAGTATACAATATCTCACCATTTTCATCAGTCATAGTAACATCAAAAGGAGTCCCTCCATCTATGGGGAAACAACTATTATTTCTTGCTCTAAAACTGACATCTACACCATCAGAAAAGCATTCAGGGGTTTCTACGCTGAATATGAGTTCCAAATCGTCGTTCTCAAATTCTCTTACTATAAAAATGGCCAAATCTGAATCAGTCCCAGTATTATTTTGAAGGCCTTCTAATTGAACGTCTACGAATATAAAATCATCATCCAAAAAGACAACAGAATCCAAAGTCATCTGTAAAGATGTTCCTGGTTCAATATCGAAATCAAGTGGCACTCTACCTACCTCTGCGCCATTTCTTTCCACGACAACACTTGCGCCTTGACTTTCGAGATAGGGAGTATCTCCTTCATTCGTAACTGTCACATCAAGCGGCTCATAAATACCGAATCCACAAGCAGTCGCAAAACCATTTGTAGCTACAGACAATCTGGTTTCATCACCACTAGGTGCTCCTCCAGTCGGTAATCCTACGGCAGCCCAAGCTTGATTGATATCCTCTATTATTGCTGTATTCCCATCAAAAAATTCTTCAGCAGCTTCTATAGATACATTATAGTAATCATTGTATCCAGAAGACTCAGTGAGATACATTCTATTGACATAAAATATAAACTTGGCTGCCTCTTCTTTTCCAATGCCATCCACTGAGTAAGGCACTTCATTATTGGCCAGTCCTGAACCACCATCTGATAGCAACACGTAGAATAGATTTCCTATCGCACTATTGATATGAACATTAGCCCCATCTATCCAAAAGTCGCCTCTATAGAATGCTGGATCGTCTACAGAATTGGGATCATCCATCACTCTGAATTGAGGCAGATTTTCTACTAACTGGAAAGAATGTCCTAATTCCCATGAGAAATTATCTCGATCTCCTATCCACTCCATATATTGTCCCAGAACATCCGCCATACTTTCATTGATGGCACCAGACTCATCGGCATATATTAGCTCTGATGTAAAGTCTATAATTCCATGCATAAATTCATGAGCTAATACTTCATAGGTAGTGAGTGGTCCATGATTACAATCCCCATTACCAAAGTGTGCGAACTGACCATCCCAAAAGGCATTTATGAAATCTTCTCCATCATTAGCATGAACAATCACATTGAATGACCTATTATTATTATCCAATCCTACCCAGTCAAACTCCTCTATCAATTCGTCATATAATTCCGCAGATAGGTACAGTGCATCCACAGCGACTTCATTCTGCTCCTCATTAGTTAGGTCAAAGAAATTAGAATCGCTTCTGAAATTATCCAGCGACTCATCGGTAACATTAATCCCATTTTCTCCTCTCGTAGGATCATGTAATTCATACCTGTTAGGACCGATTGAATCCACAGTTATATCCTGCACACCGTAGTACTTTGTCACGCCTCTTCCAGGGACGCCATTGCTCTGATGCTTTGTGATTTTCTTAATGACAATTCCGGTATGTGCATCTATAAGATATATGTTAGCATCCAGAGGTTGTATACTATGTATTTCTATTTCATAAGCCAGACGATATGATCCCGTAAATGAAGTCACAGACTTATCTACTATCACTAATTCCGGCGTCGGCACTTGGTTCTTAGGGCCACGGTTTTCCACCTCCCATGTATAGAGATAGGCACCCATATCATCCATAGCAAAATTCAATGCTTGCTCAGGCGATAATGTAGGTGCAATATCCACATCTATTTTAGGCAAGATCTTACCATTAGCTGATACTACTTTACCATTCTTCTCATGGATAGTATAACTGGCGCCGTAGATTTTTATGTCTTGATGATATTGCTTATACCTGTAATGTCTGTACCCATTTCTTCCTTCACTCTCTGAAGTCATGACGAATATGTCATCATCTGTCAGACCCATCTGTACTTTATTGTCCACAAAGAAAGTCTCTGCTGAGCCTTGATAGTTATCTTGATTAAAATGAGCAAATGTCTTACTCTGTGAATGCTTGGAAATTGTTATTTCTTGAGCAGAAATGCTGGAGCATAATAGAAGGGAAAATAGGATTGTTCTAAGCATAATTTCGTTTTTATTATTGATGAATAGAATTAAATATGGTGAAAAACTTTGTCATAATTAAATTGTTTGGTTCTTTTTCTGAAAATAGTCGTTCTAATTAACAGCTTCATAATGCCATAGTTCCATTTAGACTTCCCCTTACCTATTCCCTAGCTATAAAAATCGCAATGAACTGCTCTTCGTTTATTGTTTAGTGCGGCCAACAGGTGATTGATGGCCCTAACTATCTGCAATAGACTTATTTATCCTAGTATTTTTCCCTATCGTATAACAAAAGTTATATTGCCCAAACACTTACCTCTCCCTATTTTTAGGATATAAAAATCTATCAAATGAGGAATCTAAATATACTTCAGTATACTCCAAAAAAAAGGGTACTTATTACAGCTAGAGAGAAAGAAGTTTTGCAGTTAATAGCACTTGGATATACGGACCCCGAAATCGGTTCCAGACTATTTCTTTCCAAGTTTACAATTAATACACATCGGAAAAGTCTTATCAAAAAGTTTGATGCGAAAAATGCATGCAACTTAATACTAAAAGCCATGCAAGAAAATTGTATGCAACTATGATAAACATCTAACAACAATTCATCACGCTAATCATTAACAAACCCAGCTACAATGAAAGCACTAATTTGTACATTCCACTTTTGCCTAGTCTTTGGCATAGGCTCCTTAATCGGACAAGAAACTTATTCTACTACAAATACACATCAGCATTCGCCTACTTCTTGTGGTTTTGAATTAGACTTCGACTTGGATAGAGAAGCTTATATCAAAGAAATCAATAGAATAAAAGCGACTCAGAAATATGCTAATACGAGAAATTCAGGAAGCACTACCTGTATACCTGTTGTACTTAGTATTATCAGAGATGACAATGGCAATCAGCCTTTTTTCTTTGATACAACTTGGGTCAATTTTATTTTTTCAAAAATTAATCATTACGCAATTGATCAAGATGCAAGAATATTTCTTGCTGACAAAAGAGTGGTGGATAGTACTGCACTCTACAATTTATCAAACAGCATCACCAATCCTGATCTGATTAATAATTATTTTGGACCCTTAGGTGATCCTGATGCGCTAAATGTTGTACTATACAACAGTCCATCTGATAGAGGTGGTTTTGCTCCATTTCCCAATAATTCCAATACTCCACAAGCTTTTATTGGAATCCGTTATACAAATCTCCAAGAGACCTCAGAAACACCTGAGCACGAATTTGGCCACTTTCTAGGTCTCAGTCATACGCATCAAACCACAGAACAAGGAAACAATGTCACTGGGGCAGAACATGTCCCAAGATCAGGACCACAAGCTAATTGTTCTCAATTCGGACGCGGTGACGGCTTATGTGATACACCAGCTGACCCTGGGTTTTCTGGAGACCCTACCGATATATTTGGAAACCCTTATACCCCAGACTTGACTAATATCATGTCGCCTTATACCCAAACTAGAAATAGTTTCACCGTCCAGCAAGATTCCGTAATGGAAGATGGATTAGCTTTTAGATTAAATGATCCAGACTACGACCTGCTAGGATTCGTTCCAACAACTAATCCTGTAGCACCCACAATAGACACTACCTCTAACAACCATCTTTATAATTATATCGGCTGGACCAATGTGGCAGATAATATGGGTTACATCATAGAAAGATCGGAAGTGTCTGCTACAAGTGGATTTAGAGCCATCTACAATGGATCCGTACATATCGACGTAGATTATTATCAAGACAGAGAAATAGTAGGCGGAGTAAATTATTGGTACCGCGTAATTCCAGTTAACAGTGCAGATCAGTATAGTCAGACGGTACTTATAACTTCTGATTATCCAGGTGGTTATTGTGAGACAGCAACACCATGTAACACATTCACACCAGATAGTATAAGAATCGTAGACCCGGGGAATAACACAGTGCTATTTAATGATAACCTCACTTGTGATCCAGATTGGGATATAACTGTAGATGGACAATTTAGTATTGTGGACAATGTCCAGTATGACCTGGCCAATTATCCAAATATGACAGGACAATGGTATACTAACTTCTGGATAGATCTTAATCATGATGGCGATTTTGAAGATGCTGATGAATGGCTGATAGAAAATGTCTGGTTCGGAGGTGGCGGTGTAACCAGTACATCTTTTACAGTACCCCCACAGACAAGTCATGGATTACGAGCTGGAAGGATGATGTTTTCTACTTTATTTAATCTTGGCATGTTTCAGCCTATAACGAGTCCTTGTTCTTCGCCCATGAGTAGGTTTATAGTTGACTTCGAAATAGACATCCAACCCAACCCATGTGCCTCTGTATTTAATCTGACTGGCATACAAGCTGTACCTGCGGACTTTGAGGCTTCTGGGGAAATAATTTCTGATCAGGTTATAGATGCCAACGTCGATTATGATTCTGGTACATTCATAGATTTACTAGCAGGCTTTGAGGTGAAATTAGGTCGAGTCTTTCATGCCTTTATAGATGGATGTGGCGGCCAGTAGTATGTGTGCATAGCAAGTAGATAATACCCGATCTTTACTCTTACAAGATTACTTTCTAATTATTTGGTAGACTATCCTGACTGAAGGCTGGGTTAGTCTACCTATGCCGTGGGAATAGTCTACTTATACTCTTTTGTCAAACAGAAAATAAAATCATGAACAGCGCCCTTCTCGCAACGTCGTCCAAACAAAATAAAATGATCAAACTTGCGATAGTAGAAGAAAATAATGAAGTGAGATCTTCTATATCTTCAGTAGCAGGTCAGTATGGATTTAGCTGTACACAAATCTATAGTACGGCAGTAGAAGCTATAACCTTCCTGCCTAGGAATCCACAAGACGTAGTTTTGGTAGATATAAATCTTCCTCATTCTTCAGGGATCATTGCTATCAAAACACTAAAGCAACTTTTACCAAATGTAGAATTCTGCACCTTTTCAAGGTATGAGGATTCCCAAAACATCTACGAAAGCCTTAAAGTAGGTGCCACAGGATATATACTTAAGGAAACCAGCTTAGACGAAATTTTTGCTTCGCTTAAAATACTCCATCTAGGAGGAACACAAATTAGCCCTACTCTTGCCAGAAAGCTAATAGAGCAATTCCGATTAAAACCAAAACAAAACACGGATACCAAAATGAAAAACCTTACAAGCCGTGAGATGGAATTACTCCAGTTACTCAACACCGGACTCTACTACAAAGAAATTGCGAAGCTATTAGAAATCAGTCTTGGCACCGTCAAGCAACACTTTCATAATATCTACAACAAACTAGGAGTAAAAAACAAAGTAGAGGCGATTAATATTTTTAGGAGAAAGTCCTAGGAAGCATTATGATTTAGAATTATCCTTGCACAATAAGCCCTTACACTGAAGATCCTATGAGTAAAGCCCACCATTAAGGAATTGATAGCTTATGATAGAAATAAAACAGAAATAATAAATTGAAATCAGTCGTCCAATTTTATGAACATAGATTTAAACGCTTGATTTTCTTTACCTAAGGCACTTATTATATAAAGGCCTGGATTTAAATGACTGACATTTATCTGGGAGTCAACAGTAGCTTGTTTGATTAGCGGTACACCTTGTATATTAGTAATAACCAAATCCTTAAATGTGGCACTTTGTTCCACTCTCAAAATACCTGCTACTGGATTTGGATATACCTTCAATTCTAAAGGACCATCATCTTCTTGTGTGCTTTCTTTATCTAAAAATGAGAGATTATCCAGCATGACTACATCAAAATCCAGCATATCAAATGAGGGCGATGCATTGCCTGACTGTGTTATAAATCGCAGTTCCATCTCTCCTTTAAATGGAGGTATATTATATTCATGCAATACACGTTCGCCTTCAGGCTGACCTATGATAATATCTGATAGTACGACCTCTTCGTCTTCTTTGAGCAGTATTTGCAGTCCTGCTGTTTTATTAGAAGCGAACTCATGATTGTCATTTCTAAACTGTACTAAATCAAAGGAAAGAATCGATTCCTCTGAATCTATACATCCTGTGATAACTGCAGTCATAGTACCATTGAGACCATCCTCATCGAAATATCTTTCTGGCTGTCTGCACATCTCTTCATTTACCACCTGATTATAATTAGAAGAAAAGAAGACATTATTTTCTTCATAATTGGTTATTCGACTGTCACGCAGCGTGACGATTGACAAATGCTCTGAAAATTCTGCCTGAGATTCAAAGGTATTTAGATATCCAAGCTCTATAGGCTTTAGGTATGGTATAAATGCTTGAGTAGTGTTATTAGTTAGGTTGGGATCTTGTTGATATATCAATTGGCTCGTCACATTCAAATCACTTCTCAGCTCTATATCTATTATCCTGCTTAGATGAATGGTCTCATCTGGTAGTAAATCCGCTTCTAAGACTATAGTCTCTCTGAATAATAGGTGCTTGTGGATGTCTTCCATTTCTATATCAAAAATCTGGCCTCCAGCCATTGGATTACAGCTTTGGTTAGTGACAGAAAACGTCACCTCTATATGGTCAGTAAAACATTTGCTAGCCACCAATTCCGAGCCCAAACTCAAATCGAAGTTCACATGCTCTACAACGGGTAGTTCTATCCACCCACGGGTCCTGCCTCTATTATCAGGTATAGAAATTAAATCAGCTTGGATAGATGTGCCATTGTTGTTGACGACAAGGAGTGAGTCTGCTCGTATAGTAAATGATTCACCAGGACCTATATATTCATCTACAGGAATTGCTGCAATAATCTCCTGATCTACTCTAAGATTAATGATACCGCCAGTGCCATTCTCATAAGCTAACTTACCTTCATTATCTATGGTAATATCTATAGAGGCAAAACTTCCATAACCGCAGACTTCCTGAATTTCATTCATGGATAGAGATAAAGTATAGAAATCCTCCTGTTCCAATTCATTAGGGAGACCAACTGCACTCCACGCTTGTTTGATATTCTCTATTGCCGTGATATCTCCATCGAAAAACTCTTCAGCAGCCAGTAAAGAAAGGGCTTAATAGTCATTGTAATCAGATGACTGTGTGAGATAATGTCTATTTGTAAAAAACAGAAATTGGGCCGCCTTCTCTATGCCAATGCCCTCCACACTATAGGGAAACTCCCCATTAGCTATCCCCTCTCCGCCATCCGATAAGCGCACAAAAAATAAATTGCCAATAGCACTATTTGTATGTACAAAATCTCCATCTTGCCAGAACAATCCCTTATAGTAAGCAGGATCGCCTACCGAATTAGGGTTATCCATAATTCGTAACGGCGTCATATCCTCATTCAACTGAAAAGAATGACCAAGCTTCCACGAAAAATTTTCATAATCTTTAACCCACTCCATATAGTGACCCATAACATCACACATGCTTTCATTGATAGCACCTGGTTCATCCGCATAAATGAGTCCTGAAGTATGATCTATGATGCCATGCATAAACTCATGCGCCAATATTTCATGGGTTGTCAATGGGCTATGGTCACAGTCTCCATCTCCAAAATGCGCATGTTCGCCATCCCAAAAAGCATTGACCAAATCAGCCCCTCCTCTTGCATGTACAATGACATTAAATGACGCATCCTTATTATCTAACCCCAGCCAATCGAATGATTTATTCAGTTCATCGTAGAACTGCGCGGTTAAGTACAGTGCATCTACCGCAACCTCATCTTGTCTCGCATTTGTAAGATCAAAGTAATTAGTAGAGCTTGTGAACTCTTCAAACTTCGAATTTGTAATACTGATACCTTCATTTCCTCTACTCGGGTCATGCAATACAAACTCTGAAGGCGCAATAGAATCTACAGTAAGAGCCTGTAGTCCATAATTTTTAGTTAATCCCTTTCCTGGCACGCCACTGCTATGATGCTTACTTATCTTCCGTATGACCTCTCCAGTATGTGCATCTATAAGGTATGTGAAAGCTTTTAAGGGCTTCGCGCTATATAAGTCGATGGCATAAGCTAACTTATATAACCCAGTAAATGACGTAACGGATTTATCCACGATAACTAATTCGGGAATGGGTCTTTTAGAATCGGCATCATGATTTGGAGCTTCCCAAGCATATACCTCTGCTTGCATTTCTGCTTGGGCATAGCGGAGTGCTTCCGAAGCGGTCATAGATGGCACTATCCCAATGTCTATCATGGGTAATATTTTGCCATTACCTGACTTGACTTGCCCATCACTCTCATGCAAGATGTAATCGGCTCCAAAAATTCTTATTCCTTGATGGTACTGTGTATAGCGATAGTGGATAAAGTCATGGCGCCCTGGATTGGAAGATTTTAGTCGAAATTCATCATGAGTAGTCAATCCTAGCCCCGCTTTCATGTCCTGGAAGAAGGCATTAGAAGATCCCTTATAATCGCTTGCAATGTAGTGTGCAAACTGATTATAATAAGATTTGGACGTACGTACAATCTCTTGGCCATTGAGTGTTGTGCACATCAATAGCAACAAGATGATGAGCCTAAATATCATCTTGAAGTAGTTAGTAGTTAAATTTATTACGCGATAAAATTGGATAAAATCGAGTTACAATAATGCCATTTCCTATGCCAATTGAAGACATTTCGCGTAAAATATAATTTGGTTGTTCTTTCAGATATTGTATATATGTATGCCTGAATACGACAACTGCCCTATCCAATTGTTACAATCATAGGACTATGGTCTGATAAATTTTGTTCACGCCATTCGTGGATATAGTAACAATCTTTAATGACTGGGATGAGGTCTTTGGAGACGTAACTATGGTCATATCTGTACCCATTACCCTGATGGCTATACCAAGAATACTCTCTGACATCACCATGTATATTTCTGAAGGCATCTGTATACCCATGTGATTCTAGCGATTTCAGTTTGTCTTCATACCAAAATGAATTGCCTTTCTGATCGATACCATTCTTACCAGTATTCATGTCTCCCACCATTATGGAAGGCTGCGTTCGCTGTGCCTGCGCTATCAGGAAATCAAAGAGCACATGCTTTTTCTTATGTGGCAGATACATCCCGTATACATCAA
>CAZIMH010000070.1:0-12265 GCA_964540155.1 uncultured Saprospiraceae bacterium | reverse complement strand
CATAGAATACCATGCCCACATAGTCCTCCAAAAATATATACAGCGACAGCTTATTCACATATCTACACTAACGATAAGTGAGGCTTTCGCTGACCAGAAAGATGTCCTGGAGATGCTGGATGCTGCGGAACAGAAATTGTTTGACATCACAGATAAAAACCTGAACACTGGATTTCAGAAAATCAGTTCTGTTGCTGCTGAGGTACAAAAGAATATAGAACTACTAAGTCAGCGTGAGGATGGCTTGACTGGTGTCAGCACTGGATTCAAGGAGCTGGATAAAATCACCAATGGATGGCAGCGATCAGACTTGATAATCATAGCCGCAAGACCAGGTATGGGAAAAACGGCCTTCACCTTATCACTTGCTGCTAATGCTTCAGAATCTGGTGTCGGGGTAGGCATTTTCTCTTTGGAGATGGCCAATGAACAACTCGTCCAACGTTTGATTTCCATGGACTCCATGATTCCAGCTACAACTCTGAGAGAAGGCAGTCTAAAAGCAGACCAATGGCCCATTCTGGCCAACTCTGTGGAGCATCTATCTGAACTGCCGATATTTATAGATGACACGCCTGCCATAAATATCTTCGAACTACGTGCCAAGTGCAGACGTCTGAAGCAGAATCATGGCATAGGATTAGTCGTCATCGATTACTTACAGTTAATGAGTGCCGGAGATAGCAACAAGCGTGGAAACAGAGAGCAGGAAATCTCAAGTATTTCCAGAGCACTTAAAGGCATGGCCAAAGAACTGGACCTCCCAGTTATCGCCCTTTCACAGCTGAGTCGGGCCGTGGAGACAAGAGGTGGAGATAAGAAACCACAGTTATCAGATTTGAGAGAATCAGGTGCCATAGAGCAAGATGCGGATATTGTCACCTTCATATACAGACCAGATTACTATGAGCTTGCAGATAATATGGAAACCCCAGCTAATACTGCAGAAGTAATCATCTCTAAGCACAGGAATGGTAGTCTGGGTGTGGTCACGCTAGAATTCATCAAGGAGAATGTCAAATTCGTAGATTATCAGCACGCCGACTTCAGAAATATGCCAGGCATGGGCAGTGACATCTTCAGAGATACGACAGGCGGCACCTTTATCACCAGACCTTCAGCTATTAATCTAGATAGTGATGAAGATATCTTCGAATAGAAGTCTTCTCCCTCTTCTACTTCTAATTCAAGTACCTTTGCCCTCATGAAAATGCGGCTCAATAAGTATGTGGCTCACGCTGGCATTTGCTCTAGACGCAAAGCAGGAGAGTTGGTCAAGGCTGGCCAGGTAAAAGTCAATGGTGCTGTAGAATCCAATCCTGCAATAGAGATCGGTGAAGAGGATGTAGTAGAATACAATGGGAAAGTCGTCAAAGTTGTAACCAAGAAAGTATATCTCCTTCTCAATAAACCTAAAAATGTCATCACTACCATGGATGATGATCGAGGAAGAAAGACAGTCTGGGACCTGGTAAGCAAGAAAGCCAATACCAAACTCTTCCCTATAGGTCGACTGGACAGAAACACGACTGGTCTACTACTTATGACTAATGATGGAGACTTGACTTATAAGCTATCTCACCCTTCCAGTAATGTCAAAAAGATTTACCAAGCTGTTCTAGATCGCCCCTTGGACGAAAAAGACTTGCTCAAAATAGAATCAGGACTGATGCTAGAAGATGGTAAGGCCATTATAGATGTCATAACCTATATCCAGGAAATGCCGCCAACCCACATAGGCATTCAGTTGCATAGTGGCAAGAATAGGATTATAAGACGAATTTTCGAGCATCTGAACTATACTGTAGTCACACTAGATCGTGTCTACTTTGCTGGGCTTACAAAAAAAGATCTTCCCAGAGGATGGAGTCGCCCATTAAAAAAGAAAGAGATTATCATGCTGAAGCATTTTATAAAAGGTGCAAAAGGTCGCAAGTCCAAGAAGTAGATTGCCATATTAAGCGCACAATTATGATTCCTAACTTTATATATTTGCACCGCTATGGAGTCATGGGAAATAGACTTTAAGTGGTTACAACTCCGTCATCGTCTTAAGAAGTTGACCAACTCACCTACGATACCAGATCTTAAAGCCATACTATTTCTAATAGGTGTGCAGGAATATGGACGTGTGAGAGATGATTTTTCGAAAGAGGAGAAGCGGGATCTCATTCATGTAGCGGCCTGTTCGCTTTTGGAAAAGAAGGGCTATTACAGCTTTGAAGGACGTGATGAAGATGGCTGGCCTCATTGGGAGGTGGATAAACCGTTCAAAGTAAAGGGCCTAAAGGAACAAGAAACAATACTCAAGACATGTATCTTAGAGTACTTTATAAAATTAGATAACGAATCAGGGCAAGAAGAATAGCCCACAATCAAATTTTCTTACGATGAAGCAAATATTAATATTAGCAGCTATAGGAATGCTTTTTTCTTGCTCGCCAAAGCAGGAACTATTCCTTATAGAGACAGATATGGGAACTATGACTGTCAAGTTATATGATTCTACGCCACAGCACAGAGATAACTTCAAGAAGCTGGTTAAAGATGGATATTATGATGATTTGCTTTTTCATAGAGTCATCAATGGATTTATGATTCAAGGTGGCGATCCGGATTCTAAAGGTGCCCCAGCTAACAAAAGACTTGGATCTGGTGGTCCTGGTTATACCATTCCTGCAGAAATAGGAGCTGCACACTTTAAAGGTGCCTTAGCTGCAGCACGAACAGGAGGACCGAGTAATCCAGAAAAAAGATCTTCAGGATCGCAGTTTTATATAGTACATGGTAAAGCCACTTCTGATACTGATCTTCAAAGACAAGCGTCTCAGAAAAATATCACATATACAGAAGAGCAGAAGGCACGCTACAAAAAAGATGGTGGTGCTATATTTCTTGATGGCGATTATACTGTATTCGGAGAGGTTGTAGAAGGTTTGGATGTGATAGACAAAATTGCTGTTACGCAGACTGCACCTGGAGACAGACCTTTGAAGGATGTCAAAATGAAAGTGAGAAAAAAGTAGTCTTTTCTTGAAGTATTTCTTAGCCCTTATTTGTTGCATCGCTCTATGGCAATGCAAAAGTCCTGTAGTTACTTTCCAGCAAAGTAATACTGAGGCGTCGTATGAAATACCTTCTAGGATACATTTTGAAAACAAATCAGAAAACATCACTAGCCAAGTATGGAAGGTTAATGGCAATCCTGTGTCCACAGACAAGGATTTAGATTATACTTTCTTCAACTCTGGCAGGCACACAATAGAGTTGGAAGCCAGATCTGGAAACAAGGTCATACATAGGCAACAAGAAATCATTATCCACCCTACTGAATACTGTCAGGTACTGATAAGAACCTCAGAAGGCGATTTGGTGGTACGGTTGAATGAAAATACACCAGATCATTTGCAGCAGTTCATCTCGCTGGTGGAAGATGGTTACTACAATGGTATATACTTTCATAGAGTCATAGACGACTTTATGATACAAGGTGGCGACAATAAGAGCCGACAAAGTGGCAAAAGAAGAGCTGAGCCTGAATCCATTGCCCATGAGATAAGTGCAGATCGTCTCCATTACAGAGGCGCACTAGCCGCTGCCAGATTACCCGACAATGTCAATCCTGAAAAGCGTTCTTCAGGATCTCAGTTTTACATAGTGGATGGACAATCTTTTACGGAAGAACAATTCGAACGTACACAGTCAAATCTTGCTATGGATTATTCTGAAGAACAAATAGAAAAATATATTGAATTGGGTGGTTCCCCTCAGTTGGATGGAGAGTATACCGTATATGGTAGGCTCATCTATGGTTTTGATGTTTTGGATAAAATTGCTGAAGCCGCTACTGACAACTTAGATAAACCAATAAAGGATATCTTGATTATAGAGGCAAGATCTTTGAATTAAAAAAAGGTGAGAAAACTATGAAGACTGCACTAGGAATAGATGTTGGTGCGACGGGCATCAAAGGAGCCCCGGTAAATCTGGAGACTGGAGAACTACTTCATAAGCGACATAAGATTCAAACGCCAGAAGGTGGAAAAGTGGATGACATCATTAAAGTTATCTCTGAATTAGTTGACTTTTTTGAATGGAAAGAAAAGCCAGTTGGCATTGGTTTTCCTGCTGTAATAAAAGACGGAATATCTCTAACTGCTAGTAACATTGACAAAGGATGGATAGGATTTCCGATAGTAGATAAAATATCTGATAACCTGGCCATTGAGGTCCCTGTACTGAATGATGCCGATGCTGCAGGTGAAGCCGAACTGGGTTTTGGCAAGGGAAAAGACGTGATGGGTACCGTCATACTTCTGACCCTAGGTACAGGCATTGGTTCTGCTGTATTTAAGAATGGTGTATTATTACCTAATACAGAGTTAGGACAAATAGGCTTCAAAGGTAAAAAGGCAGAGAAGTTGGTTTCCAATGCTGCTCGCAAGAAACTTGGGCTTTCGTGGGATGAGTACGGGCAGACGTTAGGCGATTATCTGCGATACATCAATGGGTTATTCTACCCCAACCTGATTATATTAGGTGGTGGCATCAGTAAGAAGTTTGAGTTATTCTCTGATGGGTTTCAAGACCTACCCCATGTCGTACCTGCAGAGCTAAAAAATGATGCAGGCATCATTGGCGCCGCTTATGCCACGGCTAGTAAAAAATAATCCCCTTTATAACGTATATAAAATTGAGAAGGCAATTGTGACCAATTGCCTTCAAAAATATAAAAACGAGATTGAGTAATTATCTGATTGGTTAGGATGTGCTGATTTCTCCTCTATAGTAAGAAATCATAGCCTGAAGATCTGTATCCAACATTAATTCAGGTTCTATTTGAAATATAAATTGATGTATTTTAAAATCTTCTATTAGTGCTTCTTCAAAAATTTTGTAAGCGGCCTCCTTCATATTGCTCACATACATCGCTACTGCTTTACAGTAAATCAACTCTGGACCAAACGTACATGCATCAGACTCTTCTATGAGATCTAGCGCTTCTTTCCTCTTTCCTATCTTAATAAGAAATACCACAAAATCTTTCCATAACATACTCCTTTCCGGTCCAATGCTCACCGCTTGTCTAAAGAAGAATTCTGCCTTAGAATAACTGCCTAATGCATAATGCGCATGTGCTATCTGTAAGTAGTAGTCTTCGCACTGATTCTCCAGCGTGATTGCTTTGTGAAACGCATTAATGGCTTTGTTCCACTTTTCCGCTTTAGAATAGCATAACCCTAACTTAAAGTACACTTCATCATTATAAGGGTCAAGCTTAAGTAGTTTATTGAGTATTATTCTAGCTCTATTTAGATTTTCAAGCTCGTACTCACACTCTGCCATATTAATTAGCACCTCTTCATTGATACCAAAAGTGGAGATATAAGATTCATATATCGTTAGTGCTCTTTGGTACTTTTTCTCTTGGATACAAATATCAGCGCAATCAAGATATCCATTCTCAAAATTATGCTCGACTATAAAGGAATACTCCAGCGCATCTATCGCTTCTGAATATTCTCCTAGACAATTAAAGGCATGACCTAGATTATACCATGCTAGATAATTATAAGGCTCCTCGTCAAGAATAGTCTCGTGGAAAGCAACACTCTGATTAAAATTCTTACATAGCTGTACGGCAAAGCCTAATCTTTCCATGGCTTCTTCATTAGTCATATCACTTATGACTGCCTTGGTCAGATGATCATACATGGTCAAATAGTCCTGCATGTATTCATCTATATAAGATTCGCTCAGATATAAATCTGATAAGTCATCAGAAGAGATAACTGACTTCATCTCTTCTAAAATATTCTTTGCCTCTGTGATTTTGCCCTGAAAAGCGAGGATTCTAATTTTCAGTATTGATATGTCCGATTCGTAGGGGGATAATTTTTCAGCTTTACACAGGATGTCTAGTGCCTCCTGGTGGAAATTAGTTTGGAATAGAAGTCGAGCCTTTATAATATAAAAGTCAGACCTATAAGGGTACTGAGTTAGGGCTATATCAGCAACTTCTAGTGCTTTTCCGTATTGCAATTCTTCTTCGTAGAACCTGATGATTTCGAGAAAGGTTTTTTCCTCGTAATTGACTTTAATTCCTTTCTCAAAATTGGCTTCGAAATCAGATACGCGATTTAAAAACGATAAATCTCGTTTCGTTCTGTTCTCCATTAAAATTACTTCGTGTTCAGATTATAATTCTAATGGTAAATATAGGCTTTTAGGTAAGTTAGTTAATCATTTGATAAGGTTTAAATTTGACATTCATCTTATGCCTAATGTGTATCTATCTAGGAGCGGCCTCCTAACGGATTACATATAATTAATTACACCAATAGATACTTTCTTCATACTCAAATATTCAGGTTGTTTTAAGATCAATTATTCCTATTACAACCTGCGCCCTTTTTAATTCATACTTCTAAAACAAAAAATTAAAAAAGCCGAAAACAATTTGTTCCCGGCTCTATTTTTTTTAACACTTTACTACCCTACAACGCTTCTATACATACATCCTAAATGTATTTAGTTACCTCCACGATGCCCTCTATCACCCGATTGAAATCCACCTCTTCGTCCGCCTGATCTGGTTTTGCTTTGTATACCTCTTATCATTCTTTCCCTAAATCTGCGCTCACTGGTAATAAGATGAATTGTCCTTTCTTCTCCGATAATATCTACGACTTGATTCGCATAGTTTTTCTTCAGTTCTAACGCCTTCTCTTCGTGAGAAAAGATATCAGACAAGCTGCGCTTTGCCCGGTCATCTGACTGCATCTTATGCGCTTCTCTCAGTGTCTTTACTTCTTTCCTGTGGGCATTATATATCGGCCAAAATGCTTGTGCCTCTTCTACAGTAAGATTAAGCTCCTGAGTAATATAAGCCACCCTTCTTGACTCTAATCTTTCTTCTATCTCTTTGTGTTCGGGTTGCGCTACTAAGGAAGATGCAGAGAAGATAAAAAGCAGGGTATAAAATATGTGTTTCATATATCTATTGTTATAATTCTAAATTTAATTTTCTAAAGTGAGTTTAATTCTAAATCTGTCATATCTGAGAGTAGTACATCTAGATAAAGGTTTAATTCTGTATCATTTATTTCATTCAAAAAGCTTTCTACTTCTTGACCCTCTGTGACCAAAGAAGCCATTGCCTCTTCCCATATCTCTTCCTCAGTATAATCTTCTATAAGCTCTATCATTACCAGACTTTCTTCTTCTGAAAGTGATTCGTCACTGTCCACAAAGCCCGATTCCACGATTTCTGTGGGCTGCACTTCCCCCTTGTCATTCCAAGAGTAGGTATACATCAGAACCAAAGTCAATGTCGCTGCGACCAACATCCATCTTCGTGGTCTCAGAGACCTTGTTTTGGCCGTCTTTTTCTTTGGCTTTGTGGTGGTAGTCTCACACTTCCTGATTATCCGATCAGTCAAGCCAGCAAAATACCCTTCAGGCGTCTTATAAGGTGTTCTCTTTCCTATCGCAGAAAGAATCTCACTCTGATAATCTATGTCATCATTTTCTATTCGATGTTTTATCCTTTCAGGAAATCTCTCGAAATAATCTTTAGGTAATTCGTTTGGCATGTTTCCTTCCTTCATTTCTATAATGTGCGCTCGGTGATATATTTCTCAATTTTCTTCACCGCGTGATGATATGAGGCTTTCAATGCTCCAACACTGGTTTCTGTCACTACAGCCATGTCTTTGTAACTCATGTCATCATAGTATCTCAAATTGAATACCGTTCTTTGTTTTTCAGGCAACGTCTCGATTGCTTGCACCAATTTTAACAAGAGGTCATCTGCATCAAAATAAGGGTCCTCCTTCGCTAAAAAATCAAGCTTTTCCTCACCCTGAATCACCTGCTTCGCTTTTTGCTGCCTTATAAAAGCCAGTGATTCATTTGTCGCAATCCTATACAACCAGGTATACAGTTTAGACTGTCGATTAAATCCATGGATATGTTTCACAACCTTTAAAAAAGTATTCTGCAGTACATCATCTGCGTCTTCATGACGATGCACCATTCGTCTAATATGCCAATAGAGTCGTTCTTGAAACGCCTTCACCAACATGTGGAACCCTTTATCAAAACTGGCATCATCTGACAGTTTCTCTAAAATCTCTATATCGGAATAGCTTTGTTTCATATCCTACTTCTATGACTTACAGATGTATGTTTGGTTTAAAATATCCTAAAAAAATAACTATAAAACTATCTTTGGCGTCATGACCAGTGCAGTAAGTAAATCCATACTCAAGCTTCTCAAATGGCAAATTGTAGGCAATCATCACCCAGACGTCAAAAAGAAAGTAGTCATAGCCGGCCCTCATACTTCTAACTGGGATTTCCCATTAGGGGTAATGGTAAGAAGTGCTATAGAGGCAGATATAAAATATGTAGGGAAGGCCGCGCTCTTCAAGCCGCCTTTAGGTTGGATTATGACCAAGCTTGGTGGGATAGGCGTCGATAGAAGTCGGTCCAATAACTTTGTCCAAGCTGTCGTAGATCAGTATAACAAAAGAGAGGCGCTTTCCATCCTCTTCGCGCCAGAGGGCAGCAGATCAAGGGTAGAAAAATTCAAAACTGGATTCTATCACGTCGCCAGACTCGCTAACATCCCGATACTACCTATTGTCTTGGATTATAAAAAAAAGGAATTCAAATTCCTGCCGCTTTTCTACACTACAGAACATCGCGATAAGGATATCTCTGATTTGGAACAGTATTATGATGGTGTACAGGGATACAACCCTGAAAATGGATTCTATTTATCTTGATGCTAGAATCTAAAACCTACCGATAGACTAAGACTCCTAGACAAGTCTCTATCATCTCTTCTGATATAACTATCATTTTCTCCTATCGACTTAAGGCTAAAGTCAGCCCCTTCATTTGTGATGTCAAATAAGCCCAACTCTCCTCTGATTCCTATGTAGAATCCATTATTGATAAAATAATTGACACCAAGAATAATGTGGGAATCGAATAGATTAAATTTAGTACCGTCTAAGTCACCTGGTCTCAAATTGTAATAAGCCGTCTCAGATCTAACTATGTTCTCCTGCTGATCATTAATTATAATAGGAATAAAAGTAGTGGCTACTAAAGGATTGAAAAACCTGGACAAGTCTCCTATTTCATCTCCTCTATAGCTGTGTTCCAGCGTTCTTCTGAAGAATATATCCTCTGGTCTACTGGAACTGGTAAATTCTTGGGTACCTCTACCTGTAGGGATAATGAGAAGGTCAAGAGAGATGCCTCCAAACAGCTCTATTTTATCGTTTAAATCAAACTGAGCAGTAATCGGAAAAGATAAATATCCATTGGAATGTTCTATCTCGGTGTCTACTTCACCAAATTCAAAAAATGGCGCCGTACCAGTGCCAAATGGTGTGATGAACGCATAAGAATCAGAATCTTCATAGTCAAAGGAAGATCCTCTCTGCGTAAAAAGCAGCTCTCCTCTTACCCCGAATCTTGGTGTGAGCTGATAGGTATAATTAACTCCAAAGTGGAAACCGCCATTGAAACTGTAACTCTCTCCTTCCTCTAGCGAAGAAGCTGAAAACGTAGATTGGTTTAATCCTGCTCTGATTCCAATTTTATGCTGTGCCATCATTTCACAGACACAAAACAACATTACAAGTATAATCAACTGTCTCATCTTATGATTTGGGACCGAAAATAGAATATTTTTATTGGCGTAATCTTATCAACGTACTAAATGTCAAAAATTGCATGACTAGGAGAAACAAACTCCTCAAGTTTACAGAAAACTTAACATTTCCAAATGTATATGAAAGCTTTCAATATGGCAGCCAAGAACTCAAGGGGCCATCTGGAGAAAGCATGACCATGAATGGACAATGGTCCAAAATACATTTCAAGAATGAAAATCCGATCACGCTGGAACTGGCCTGTGGTCGTGGTGAATATTGTCTAGGGTTAGCAGAACGCTATCCGAATAGAAATTTTATTGGCGTAGATATAAAGGGTGCCCGTATATGGAAAGGCGCCAAGACCGCTTTAGAGCAAGGATTAGATAATGTGGCATTTCTGCGTATTAAAATAGAAGTCCTGGATTTGTTCTTCACGGCAGAGGAAGTGGATCAAATCTGGATTACCTTCCCCGACCCTTTTTTGAAAGATTCGAAATACAATCGTCGGCTCACCTCACCCAACTTTCTGAGCATTTATAAGAAAGTGCTGCGTGCTGGAAATAGTATCTATCTCAAAACTGATTCAGAACCCTTGTATCTACATACTAAAGAAGTCATAGAAGAATTTGGGCACCAACTTCTTATGGATAGCCCTGACATCTACAAAGAGGACTTGCCCCATCCTGATCTTGATATTCTCACATTTTATGAAAAAATGCACCTGAAGGATAAGCGAACGATCCAGTTTCTGGAGTTTCAGCTGAAATAGGGTGAGAATACGTAATAAATTAAGACATTTTGTCAGTCTTTTTTAAATTCATATGTCATATTGACATATATTTTTACTTTGTGCTGACCTATTGGCCTAAATAATGGAATGGTCCACACCTTGATAATAGTTGGTTGTCAATTTGATTTTAAAACAAATAAACAATACAACAATGAATATCAGATTTAACAGACCAGTACCTGCCAACCCACTTTCATCTATTTTGGATGACTTCTTTCAAAAAGGCATGAATGAGTTGACAGACTCCCATTTTTCTTTCAATAGACCATCGGTAAACATCATGGAGCAGAAAGATGGCTTCGAAATACACTTAGCAGCGCCAGGCCTGAAAAAGGAAGATTTCGAAATCAAGGTAGAAAAGGATCAACTGATTGTAAAGGTGAGTGAAGAAAACAAAACTGAGGATGAGGACAACAGTAGAGAGAACGATGGATTAAAATTCAGAAGAAGAGAATTTAATTACAATTCATTTACTAAGTCATTTCACCTGCCTAAGACGATAGATGCAGAAGCTATCGATGCCGCTTATGAGAATGGCATTCTTAAAATTTCATTAAACAAGAAAGAAGAAGCTAAAGAGAAAGCGCCACGGACAATAACAATCAGCTAAAATGAAACTTAGCTGATCCTATCTTGGTTTTCGTTTTAACTAAGCCGAACAAGAGCCCGAATTGGGCCGCTGCCACTTCCTTATAAGTGGCAGCTTTTTTTGTGCTCATATTTTCACCTCCTTGTAATCTAGCAACCAACCATGTATCCCAGTCTGAGCTGAAACTCCTGAGGCACAGATTCTCCTATTTTATCTTTGGCCGGTTCCCATCTCGGCATCGCACTGATGGCATCTATAATCAGGCTCTGGACTTGCATGAGCGGGCAGAATTCTAGCATCTCTATATCTCCAGTATTCCCATTTCTATCCACTGTAAATACGAAAGAGACCAGCTCCAGATCTGTCTTACCGTGTGCGGGCAACTTACTAATGACTTGTTCTTGAATGTAGTTATCTAAGGCTGACCCGCCACCAGGAAAAAGCGCTTTGGAATCCGGCACAACTGACAATTCAAAACTGAGATGCCGCTTATCTGGCTCGTTGGTGGCCGCATTCTCTTCTCTATAAACGACATCTATAATAATATCATCACCGACTGTAACCTTAGCCAATATCTCTTTCTGAGACATAGAGAAGGACTCATTCTTACCTTCAGCGACCAGTACTTCTATTCCCTGCAATGTCAGCCTTGTGGATATATATTCTTCTTCTCTAATCCAGTCTGAAGGATAACCTTCCTGGATGTCTCTAATCCTATCTGCTTTAGGCAATTCACATTCAAAGACTGGTTTGTAATTATTAGGGAATACATCTATTCGCAATTGGTCCTGGCAAAAGACTGCAGAACAAATCAACATTGTGATAGTAATGGAGAGTATTTGTTTCATGTGTTAGAATTAATCTCGATTACAAATTAAGAAAATCTAGTTAGTAAACCCTAAAAACCGTTGGGCCTGGGATGAGCTGCCCACTAACCGTTCGTCTCGACTTGTAGTCGAGATGCTATATGCTTGGCTTACTTGTTCTATTATAAAAGGTGAATCTAGTTTATTCATAATCAAGGCGATTTGCACCCATATTGGGAACATATCGTATATTTGTAGCGTTATGAGAATAATCGCTGTCAGTACGCTTAGAAACTACTGGGTGAAGCATAAATCTGCTGAACAACCACTAAAAGCTTGGATTCAAGAAGCTCAAAACGCAACTTGGAAAAGTTCAGCTCAACTTAAAGCAAAATATAGGAATGCC
>CAZIMH010000069.1:0-12298 GCA_964540155.1 uncultured Saprospiraceae bacterium | reverse complement strand
GAGTTGAGGATAGCTGTAATTACCAAATCAAAAAATCCTGACTATCCTTTCTTCAACAAGCTCAGGACAAGAATTCTGACAAAAATGAGTGTAGTAGATAGATAACTATAAGACAAAAGGAAAGAGGCACAATGCCCAATGAACGGGCCTCTCAGGTTAAATCAATCTTAAAACGGCCTCTTAATCGAGTTATTAGTGACTAGATTGGTGTTATAGATTTAGAATACAAGATAAAAACTATGAAAATGACAAGATTGCTACTGATTATATTGGTTACATCACTTTCCTACAGCACGTCTCAGGCCCAATTCGGGAAGCTCCTGGACAAAGCCAAAGAATCTGCAAGTAGCCTTAAAAAAATTGGGTCTGGTGAGGATGGACTGGATATTTCTGGTGGACTCAAAGAGGCATTAGAGAATGGGGTGTCTGAAGCTGTCACTTCGCTTTCTTCTACTGATGGGTATTTAGAAAGTCCCTATAAAATTCTGGTTCCAGAGGATGCACAGAAAGTAATCAACACTGTAAAAAAGGTGCCTGGCTTTCAGGATGTGGACAAAAAATTAATCGCTAAGATGAACGAGGCAGCTGAGGTCGCTGCAAAGAAAGCAACTCCAATATTTGTGGATGCCATTACTTCGATGAGTATCACAGATGCTAAAGATATTCTCTTCGGCAACGATGATGCAGCGACAAGATATTTAGAAAAATCATCGAGAGAGGCATTGTATGGCGCTTTCATGCCAGTGATACAGGATGCCCTTAGCCAAGTAGGAGCTACTAAGTATTGGAATTCAGTGGTTACTAAATATAATAAGCTGCCGCTGACTAAGGACGTTAATCCAAACTTGGACGACCATGTCAATAATAAAGCCTTAGATGGCATGTTCGGGCTTATTAAAGTCAAAGAGGACGGCATCAGAAAAGATGTCAGCCAGAGGACCAGCCCTCTGTTAAAAGATGTTTTTGGGAAACTTGATAATTAATACCGTTGGTTGAATAAGTTAGAATCGAATTTCACTAAACCAGAAAACAACCTGAGAGATAGAATTGGTGAAGTAGATTGAGTAATGAGTGAGGATGGGTGGAGACTCATCCTCTTTTTTTATGGGCCTTTATGAGCATAAAACTTGCAATTGTCATTCTGAACGGCTCAATTCTTTCCTTTTACAAAGGGTACAAATCTGAATTTTCCATGTATCTCTTTTTCATAGTTCCCTTCATCCACCTTCGTGATTTTATACATCTGCTTTACCTCCTCATTGCCAGCCGGAATCACCATAATACCACCTATAACCAACTGGTCTAAGAGAGTCTGTGGCACCTCATCGGCGCCAGCAGTTACTATAATTCTGTCAAAAGGTGCAAAACGAGGAGCGCCAGCATACCCATCCCCATGCAGTGTTCTCACAGACTCATAGCCACATTGCTTAAGCTTAGCCGTCGTCTCTAGGTATAATGATTCATGTCTTTCTATACTATAGATACGATGGCATAGATGGGTCAATACCGCAGCTTGATAACCAGATCCAGTTCCTATTTCCAATACCTTATCTTTTTTGCCTACATCCAAAAGCTGGGTTTGAATGGCCACCGTAAAGGGTTGCGAGATAGTCTGATGGGAGGAGATGGGGAGCGCTTTATCCATGTAGGCCTGCTCTTCAAAAGCCTTATCCAAGAACAGATGTCTAGGTACTGTACCAATGGCCTGTAGCACACTTTCGTCTGATATCCCTTTAGCAACCAGCTGCTTGACCAACTGTCTTCTGAGTCCTCTGTGTCTATAACTATCCATCATACCGCCAATATAACTCATTATATAATTATGTAATATGATTGGATGGCTAGAAGCAGATATACCATTGTAAATTGTCATTATTATACTTAACTTCTTAATTTTAAGGTTACTATAAAGATTAAATAGACATCATATGAGTCAGATACAGATTAAATTTGGAACCGATGGGTGGCGGGCTATTATAGCGAAAGAATACACTGTAGATAATGTCAAACGTGTAGCGGAAGCCACCGCCAGATGGATGATATCCAATGGAATGAAATCTGCAGTAATTGGTTATGATTGTCGATTTGGGGGTGCTATGTTTTCAGAAGCGGCGGCACAGGTCTTGTGTAATTTTGGTATCAAAGTACACCTGGATAAGTCATTTGTCTCTACGCCGATGGTATCTCTTGGTGTCGTGAAGCTAAAGGCAGATATAGGCGTGGTCATCACAGCCTCTCACAACCCGCCAAGTTATAATGGATTCAAATTAAAATCTGCTTACGGCGGACCTACTATACCAAAGCATATCGCAGAGGTAGAGTCTATTATACCGGATTCTCCTATGGGTAGATTAGAATCTGTGGAGCACTATGCAAAGGAGGGTCTTCTGGACTATGTGAATTTGGAAGACACATATATAGCACACGTCAAAGAAGGTTTCGACTTAGATCTGATTAGAAGTTCCCATATCAAACTAGCCTATGATGCAATGTATGGCGCAGGTCAGAATGTGATTCGCAAATTATTTCCTGAGGCGCATCTGCTACACTGTGAATATAATCCATCATTCTATGGACAAGCGCCTGAACCAATACACAGGAACTTAGGCGAGCTCTCAGATTTCTTGAAAGGTAGTTCCGCGTATAATCTAGGACTAGCCAATGACGGAGATGCAGATAGGATAGGGCTTTATGATGGGAAGGGAAATTTCGTGGACTCTCACCATATTCTACTCCTTCTCTTGTACTACACCTACGAGCACAAGAAGCAAGATGGGAAAGTGGTTATCACCTTCAGTGTAACTAATAAGATGAAAAAGTTGGCAGAGATGTATGGATTGGATATCGAAGTCACAAAGATTGGCTTTAAGTACATTGCCGAAATCATGACGAAAGATGATATCCTTGTAGGCGGAGAGGAGAGTGGTGGCTTAGCCGTCAAAGGTCATATCAAAGAAAGAGATGGCATATGGATAGGGCTAATGATTATGGAATTTATGGCCAAGACAGGTAAGTCTTTAAGTGCTTTGATTCAAGACGTGTACGATAAAGTAGGGCCATTCAAATTCGATAGAGACGACCTTCATCTGGAAGATTCTAAGAAGTGGGCTATTATGGACAAGTGTAAGAATGGAGAGATAACAAACATTGGCGGCAGAGCAGTCGTGAATACAGAAAGTATAGATGGTTATAAATTTTATCTGTCAGATAATGAGTGGGTGATGATTAGACCATCTGGCACTGAACCAGTTCTTAGAGTCTATGCACATGCTACGGACTATGCTGCTGTAAGAAAAATGTTAAACGATACGCATAAGACACTGCAAGAAGGGGTGGCGTAGGGGAGACCGAAATAGAAAGTTAATTATCAAAAAAAAAGGCCACCCATCAGGGTGGCCTTTTTTTAATTGGTCAATCTTAGTTGAGGTAGTTATCTCTTATGCCTCCTCTAAGTAGATTGTAGAGAATAGTAATGACTTCTTTCATGGTCGATAGTGTTTTAGATTGATAGATAGTTTTAGCTCATTTTCTTCTTTATTGTTTCACCTAAATCATTAAGCGTTTCTTTGATTTCTTCCAAGCTTTCGTCTGCATATCTTGCGATAGAGTCTATGTTGATTTCTTCACCTTTCATCGCCAGCTTATCTGAGGCTGTTTTTGCTTTAGGTACAAAAACCCATAGCAAGATATAGGGCACTATACCGACTCCAGTAAATGCAATGAATACGAAGAGTGCTCTGAATATATTTGGCGTATTTAATCCATAATAAGCTGTTAGTCCCGACGCTACGCCACCTAACATGGAATCATCAGGATTCCTGAAAAGCCTTTTCTCAGTGGTTTGTTCAGAATGACTACTTTCTTCCTGACCTGAATGGAATTCCTTAGGCATACCCATTATGGACTGGATTTTCTTTACATGGACTAGAGAGATTATGCTTGAAGTTCCGTGCAGTTCATCCTCAAACAGTTCAGCTATTCTTGCTTCTATATCATAGATTATTGTTTCTTCTCCTGAATTCCCTTCGAAGTAGTTATTTATATCATCTAGGTATTTCTCCAGTACCTGATAAGCATCCTCATCTATGATGAATGGCTTCCCCGCCAGGTTTATGTTGATTGTTTTTTTCATTGTATTTGTATTAGTTCAAGTTGGTTATTTAGTGACTTTGTTGACCGCTTTTTCCATGTCCTTCCAGGTGCTTTTAAGCTCACCTAAAAATTCTCTTCCGCTGTCAGTAATAAGATAGTATTTACGTGGTGGTCCTGATTTAGATTCCTTCCAGTTGTAGCTTACCAGCTCAGACCGAAGCAGCCGATTGAGTAGTGGATAAAGGGTGCCTTCTACGACAATCATTTTGGCGTCCTTGAGTTTTTTAATGATGTCTGAAGGATACATCTCCACCTTATCTATGATAGACAGGACGCAAAATTCTAGTAATCCCTTTCTCATTTGTGCTTTTGTGTTATCTATATTCATTGTATTGCATGATTCAGTAGTATAAAAGGTACTATGCTTAACATAGTTCCAAATATAACCCAATTCTAGATATAGAATCGAGGTTTTTCCGATAGACTAGCATATTTTCTAGATGAATGAAGAATAGAAGTTTACGATTATAAGTGGCTTGTAATCTTCCAATTTACTAGACTCTCTGCATCCCATTACCTACTCATGTAGAGGTTCTTCCTTCATTCCAAAGCAAGGTTTACTAGCCTTTGATTCTGATGAATCAGAATTATATTCTTGTTCTTAGCCTCTAACGTTAAGTTTAATCATTGAGCTTTGATTGAATTGTAAAAGTGTTTGTAAAGAAGAAGTGCAGTTTGCGGGAGGCCGTTGGTACACCAGTGATAGTTTGAGGTTCGAATGGAGTTGCGTTTTTTGGCAGATGGGTGGGAGTGCAATAAGTGGTCAAAAAAAAGAGCACGAAATGGCAAGAACTGAGACGGTTTTGCAGAACGTAGTGGCGCAAAAATCACCTTTGTAGCAACTAGAGTTTTGCTGTATCCTGTCCTGAGCGAAGTCATGAGTCGAATGGATTTTGTCGATGCAAAAGTAAGAGAGAAACTATTCGGTCGTCTAGCGAAAGAAAATAATGCTTACAAGCTCAAAGAAAATGCTTTGCGTTTATTGACTAAGAAATTAAACTAACTAAGAATTCAATATGTTTGACTTTAGAAGTGGATAGTAACAATGTACCTATAGTATTCTATGATGGCGCTTGCCAGTTATGTGCTAAATCCGTTCAGGCCATAATGAAGTATGAACGATCAGCAGAACTAAAATTCGCACCACTATACGGGAACACCTATTCTGAATATATTGATACGAGTGCAGAACCTTCTGGTCCTGAGTCTTTTCTAGTCTATTCTAAAGGTCAACTTTTCAGAGAAAGCGCTGCCTTTTTTCAGCTAACAGCTTACCTCAAAAGACCATTTTCTGCACTGAGCATCTTTAGATTCTTGCCACGTTTTTTGACAGATTTCATGTATAGACTTATAGCTAATAATCGATACAAGATGTTTGGAAAGGTCAAAGAGGAATGTAGGATTTATTCTGATAATCAGAGATTTTTGGATTGACCGAAATCTAGGATGTAAACCAACGGGCCTGTCTAGGGTAAAATGGAATAAGGTTTATGGCTTAGGGTTCTCGGTGAGACAGTGCCTAATAGACCGCGTCCTTCTTGCTTAGAACAGAATACACCATTGCTCCGGAGCACCTTGTCCCGTGAACCCTCCATTGCACCCTTTGTACCGATGTATAGAATTACCTTGTATAATTAGGCGCTTCTTTAGTAATCGTGATATTATGAGGATGACTCTCATGAATACCCGCCGCAGACATCTTTATCAGTTTCGCTTTTTTGAGAGCACTGATGTCCTTAGCGCCTACATAGCCCATACCTGCTCTGAGTCCACCAATGTACTGCACCATCACTTCTGCTACAGTACCTTTGAATGGTAGTCTACCTTCTATTCCTTCTGGCACTAATTTTTTTACATCATCTTCTACATCTTGGAAGTATCTGTCTTTAGATCCTTTTTGCATAGCACCTAATGACCCCATGCCTCTGTATACTTTGAATTTTCTGCCTTGGTATAAGATGGTTTCTCCTGGAGCTTCCTGTGTGCCTGCAAAAAGAGAGCCTGCCATGATACAATCTGCCCCTGCGCAGATTGCCTTAGGAATATCACCAGTATACTTAATCCCACCATCACCAATAATAGGGATGCCTGTCCCTTTCAGTCCCTCAGCCGCATTCATGATCGCAGTCAATTGGGGAACGCCTACCCCTGCAACGATTCTTGTGGTACATATACTCCCTGGACCGATGCCTACTTTGACCCCATCAGCACCGGCATCTGCCAGCGCTTTTGCGGCAGCGGCAGTCGCTACATTACCACCGATGACTTGTAGATCTGGAAAATGATTTTTGATATGTGTGACCATGTCCAATACACCTTTGGAATGGCCATGTGCCGTATCTACTGCTATGACATCTACATCTACATTTACTAGCGCCTCCACACGTTCCATTGTATCTTTTGTCACACCGACTGCTGCGCCCACGATGAGTCTGCCATGAGAGTCTTTGGCGGAATTAGGATAATCCTTGACCTTCATGATATCCTTATAGGTAATCAGTCCTATAAGCTTGTTGCCACCATCCACGACGGGCAGTTTTTCTATTTTATGTTTCTGGAGAATATTTTGCGCCTCAGCTAAGGTGGTGCCCTGAGGGGCAGTTACCAGATTGGAATCTGTCATTAGCGCCTTGACCAATTGTTGGTCGTCTGTTTCAAATCTAAGATCTCTATTAGTTAAGATACCGATTAATATGCCATTGGCATCCACAATAGGGATACCTCCAATTTTATAGGTGTTCATGAGATGCAGCGCATCAGCAATCTTGGCATCTTCTCTAAGCACTACAGGGTCTATAATCATTCCACTCTCAGAACGCTTCACTTTGCGGACGTGCTCAGCCTGCTGACTGATGGTCATATTCTTATGGACGAGACCGATGCCTCCTGCACGAGCCAACGCGATGGCCAATCTGTATTCTGTTACTGTATCCATCGCAGCAGATACTACTGGAATATTAATATGAAGGTCTTTAGTAATCCTAGTCTTGAGACTGACATCTGCTGGGAGAACTTCCGAATAATCTGGTACGAGAAGGACATCATCGAATGTCAATGCTTCCTCGATAGGTGTGTGATTTCTATCCATGTGCAAATCTATAAAAAAAATCAGTGCACGTTTTGTCAACTATTTTAAAAAATATCATTCCTTTATACAGTCGATATTGGCTTGTAAATTATCTTACATTTTATGTTATCTGTATTCTCTGATGAGAGCTTTATGAAGAAGGCTATACAAGAAGCTGAGGTGGCAGCTACTGAAGGCGAAGTGCCTGTGGGTGCAGTTATCGTCTGTAATAATGTCGTTATTGCGAAGGCTCATAATCAGTCTGAGAAGTTAGGGGATATTACAGCGCATGCAGAAATATTGGCTATTACAGCTGCATCCAATTATCTTGGAAGTAAGTTTCTTACAGACTGCACTTTGTACGTCACCTTGGAGCCTTGTGTTATGTGTGCAGGCGCCATCAAGTGGGCCAGACTGCAGCGGGTTGTCTATGGAGCCTCAGATGACAAGCATGGATTTATGACCTTTGGCAAGGAAGTGCTACACCCTTCTACCACCTTAGAATATGGAATCTACCACGATAAGTGTGCTGCACTGATGAAAGACTTTTTCAAAGAATTAAGATAGATACCCTACCTAACGACACCTTAACACTTGTGTTAAACAATCATAATTCTCTGAATCTATCTTTTACCTCTTCTTATCTTAAGAGTCAAAGAACTGATTGGACGTAAGTCAGTATTGCTCACCTTATAAAAACATTGGAATATGAAAAAGATAATTTTTATCACGGTAGCCGTTGGGTATTTACTCAGTATGACGTCATGCTCTAAGAATCTGACTTACTTCACCCAAGACCTCTATGAAGAAAATCAATGGAGTGAAAATGAATTACGGAGAATACAGTTTTATGTGAGTGAAGATATTGTGTTATATAGAACAGCAAGCGGTGGCACTTCTAGAATTGAAGATGGAAAAATCGAGATCAAGGATAGACAGAAGGTAGATGAGATTGTTATAAAGCGAGGAACACCAGGTACAGTTGTATTTATTCCTAAAGAAGACAAGTATGGTGTAAGCTTCGATGATAGTGGCGCCTTTCTCATTTTCGGTCCCGGAAAAAATACACGTGGACGCTATACTCTTAAAGCTAAAAGTTGGCGTGAGAATCGCAGAGGAGGTGTCATTACCTATGACGGACAAGAATACTTTACAAGTTCACAAAGTGCCTACGCCTCACTGATGGTAGATTTGCGCAAAGCCCGAAAGTCAACTGTGACCAAATCGACCGCAAGTGGAAGGAAGATATAAGGGGATGATAAGTTGAATATGTGTCTTTTTAGGCCTTCGATGTTGGCGTATTCCAAGTAAGTATATAGCTTATAAAGTGGTGTAATCTTAATTGACTTCCTGATAGAGAATTGGATATAGTATCTTGCTGCCAAGAATGAAATCTCTATACAATAAATGGCAGAGCCAGAAGGAAAATGATAAGTATCTGGAATCTCTAACCCGCAAAGTGGAGCGGACCAAGTCTACTGATCACCGTAATGCACAAGCAATTCATGATGAAGTATTCGAAGAGATGGATTGTCTACAATGTGCCAATTGCTGTAAGTCCATACCGCCCATCCTTTCCAATAGAGATATAAAGCGCATATCAAAGAAGCTAGGGCTTAGTAAGTCAGATTTTATAAAGAGATACATTACAATGGACGAAGATGGAGATACGGTTATGAATGCCAGCCCATGTCCATTCTTAGAGTCTGATAACAAATGTGCTATCTATGAGGATAGACCTTCGGCTTGTCGGTTGTATCCCCATAGTGGCGATTTTCTTTTCTTTCACAACCTTAAGCACCATAAGCGTAATATGAAATACTGCCCTGGACTGCTAGAGATTATGAAGCGCCTATCTAAAGTTTCGTAATTGTTATGCACCCTGTATCTTTTCGTCTGAGACTCTATGAGGCTATTGTTAACCCTCATTATGGGCATAAAAAAAACCGTCTAGAGAGATCTAGACGGTCACTAAGCTTTTAAAAGAACCAATGAATAAGGCATTAAAAACTCAATCTCAGCTTATACAACGTCAACAAGTATGCCAATAATTCCCAAATTCATGCCTTGTAGTTGACATTTGGGTGAGAGGCGAACTTTGAATTTTGGTCCAAAATAGGCTACATTTGCAGACTTTTGCGGTTGGATAATTTTTCAGCCCCAATTCCAGTTTTAATTACAGATTACCAGTAAAATAAGGCACTCAAGATGGCTTTAATAGGAAAAATTAGAAAGAACTTTTGGTTTGTACTCATTCTTTTAGGATTAGCACTAGCGGCATTTATCTTAATGGATATGACCAGTGCAGGAAATGTAGGTGGCGCTCCTACCAGTCTTACGATGGGTAGTGTGGGCGGAAAGAAAATTGATTACCGTGCATTTCAGACCACAGAACAGTCATATTACCGTAACTCAGGGCAAGACCCATTCTCCAAGAGAAAGACTATCTGGGACTTCTATGTCCAGAAGGCCTTACTAGAGAGTGAATCTGATGATTTAGGACTGACGGTATCTAAAGATGAACTCATGGATCTGCAGTTTGGCACGAACCAGAGTGAAATCATTAGGTCAAATTGGATGAATCAGCAGACAGGGCAGGTAGATCATGCCAGACTCCAACAATTCAAGACCAGTATAGAAAATGGGGAAGAATTGAATGCTGAGTTCAGATCTTATTGGGCTGAACAGGAAAAGCAAATCATCAAGCAACAGCTAGAAGGCAAACTAAATACCTTGGTTTCCAAATCAATATACACGCCGACTTGGATGGCTGAGGAATCATTTAAGTTGGATAATACCAAGGTAGATTTCAATTATGTCAAAGTCCCTTTCAGCAGTATAGATGGATCTGGTATTACAGTGTCAGATGAAGATATCACACAGTTTCTCCAGGATAATAAAGATCAGTACGAAGTAGATGAAGAAACAAGAGTCTTAGACTATGTGTCATTTAATGTCTATCCTTCAGCAGCAGATAGTACTGCCATCCGAGGTGAATTGGATAAAATGAAAACAGAGTTTATGAGTCAGCCGAATACTGCAGCTGATTCTTTGTATGCTATCTCTAACAGTGGGGCATATAGTCACATGTATGGGGCGGAAGATTTAATGCCTGAATCTGCGAGATATCAAATTACCTCATTAGAACCAGGCCAATCTTATGGACCTTTTGCAGAGAGTGGTTCTTATCTAGTAGTGAAAATGCTGGATAAAAGAAGAATTCCAGATACGATTGAAGCCAGACATATATTTAAAGGTGTTGCACCAGGAGATCCTATAGGATTAGAACAAGCAAGAACATTTATGGATAGCATTAAAAGAGCTTACACCAGTGGTACCTCTTTTGATACACTAGCGCTGAGACATAGTGAGGATGATTCTAATAAATTCACTGGTGGCGACCTAGGACGTTTTTCTCAGGAAAGAATGCTTCCTGAAATTGCCATACCTACTTTCCAAGGCAGGAAAGGCGGATTATACACTATAAATTCCCAAGCAGGCGTGCATCTAGTAGAGGTGACTGATAGGGTATTCAATGATGATAATCTTAAGTACAGAATAGCCACTATTGCTAAGCCTATAAAACCTTCTCAGGCGACACAAGATGCGGTGTATGATAAAGTAACGGAAGTCATTAGTAATAATACAGAACTAGCAGATGTAAAAACTGCAGTGGGGAGTATAAGTGGTGTGCAGGTTCAAAGCTCATCTCCGATGAAAGTGAACGACTATGCTGTTGGTACTTTACCGCCAAATCAAGCGACTAGAGATATGGTGAAGTGGGCTTTTGACCCTTCTACAGAAATAGGTGATGTGAGCGGTGATATATTCAGATTTACAGATCCTGTACAGTATTACGAAAACAACTACGTATTAGTAGGGCTTAGCTCTATAGTGCCTAGGGGATTACCACCGGTGAATACAGTGAGATCTACTGTGGAATCCAGAGTGATGGACCAGAAGAAAGCGAGCCAATTTATAGCTGGATGGAATTTCAGCAACGTGAATGAGGCGGCTAGCAGCCAAGGACTGACAGTAGAAACAGCTGCAGATGTTGGTTCTAAGTCGGCCCTTATCCCAGTTATAGGCAAGGAGCCAGACGTACTGGCAGCAGCACACCAAACCGCGGTGCAAGGTACTTCTAAGGCCATCATAGGGAATTCTGGTGTCTTTGTAGTTTCACCACTTAGCCGCGCTGAAGCAGGGACGGCCACAAATTTACCCTTGCTTAAAAAATCACTAGCTGGAACAACCCAAAGCCAGATTAATTTTAATCTAATAAGAAACATGACGAAGAGGGCCAATGTCAAAGATGAACGGTCTACATTCTTCTAATCGAACTAAATTATAAAGCCCTTTCCTTTTGGAAAGGGCTTTATTGCATTATAACCTACTATATGAGATTTGACGAATTCGGGTTCAGTGATACTTTATTAGAGGCGCTTTCATATATGGGCTTTGAAAATGCAACACCAATTCAGGAACAAGCGATTCCCTTTATTCAGGCCGGTAGAGATATGCTCGCCACCGCTCAGACAGGGACAGGTAAGACGGCCGCCTTCATGCTGCCAATCTTAGATAAGGTCATCAGGGACGGAACGGAAAAGACAACCGCACTCATTATATGTCCTACTAGAGAACTGGCACTTCAGATAGATCAGCAAATTCAAGGATTTTCTTATACCACTAACGTTTCCTCCATCTCACTATATGGTGGTACAAGTGGTCAGGAATGGGAGATGCAAAGTCGTGCCCTTAAGCAAGGCGTCAATGTCGTCGTAGCCACCCCCGGAAAACTATTGTCCTTTATACAAAATGGCCACATGGATTATGGGTCTATAAAGTATTTGGTATTGGACGAAGCAGATAGAATGCTGGATATTGGCTTCTACGATGATATCATCAATATCATAGGTAAGTTATCCAAGGATAGACAGACCCTACTGTTTAGTGCTACGATGCCTAAGAAAATTGTCAAATTAAGCAGTGAGATATTGACAAATCCAGAGCAAATAAGTATCGCCATATCCAAGCCAGCCGAGAAAATACTCCAAGCATCTTACCTGGTTTTTGATCAGT
>CAZIMH010000068.1:0-12308 GCA_964540155.1 uncultured Saprospiraceae bacterium | reverse complement strand
AATGCAATGTTTCGAGTAAGACTAGAGAATGATCACCTCATCGTCGCTACCATTTCTGGTAAGATGAGAATGCACTACATCAGGATACTTCCTGGTGATAAAGTCGCTGTTGAGATGTCTCCTTATGACTTGACTAGAGGAAGAATAACATACAGATATAAATAAGTTATGAAAGTTAGAGCATCCATAAAGAAAAGATCTGCTGACTGCAAGATTGTAAGAAGAAAAGGGAAGCTATATATTATTAATAAAAAGAACCCTAAGTTCAAGCAAAGACAAGGTTAAGATATGGCGAGAATAGCTGGTGTAGATTTACCTAAAAACAAAAGAGGCTGTATAAGCCTTACTTACATCTTTGGTATTGGTAATACTAGAGCAAAGGAAATCCTGGACAAGGTCGGTGTCGATTATAATGTCAAAGTAAATGACTGGAACGACGACAATATCAAGCAGATAGCAAAACTAATACAGGACGAGTATCTTGTAGAAGGGGAATTGAGATCTGAAGTTCAAACGAATATTAAGCGTTTGATGGATATAGCTTGTTACAGAGGTTTGAGACATAGAAGAGGACTACCTGTAAGAGGTCAGAGAACTCAGACTAATGCTAGAACGCGTAAGGGAAAGAAGAAAACAGTTGCTAACAAGAAGAAAGCTACTAAGTAATGGCTAAAAAGACTAAAAAAAGAAAGGTTAATGTAGAACCAGAAGGTCTGGTTTACATTAAAGCCAGTTTCAACAATATCATCATTTCTCTGACTAATAAATCTGGTCAGGTAATTTCTTGGGGCTCTGCAGGGAAAGCAGGATTTAGAGGTTCTAAGAAAAATACACCATTTGCAGCTCAGATTGCAGCAAAATCAGCTGCTCAGACAGCCTATGATGCAGGCATGAGATATGCAGAAGTTCTGGTAAAAGGACCTGGTTCAGGAAGAGAGGCAGCTATAAGAGCGATAGATGAAATAGGAATAAAAGTGACTAAGATTAAAGACGTTACACCTATTCCGCACAATGGATGTAGACCACCTAAGAAAAGGAGAGTCTAATTCCTAAAATTAATAACCAATCTACTAAACATTAAGTTTTTCCAAAATGGCAAGATATACAGGACCGACTACCAAAATCGCTAGAAAATTTGGCGACGCTATCTTCGGACCAGATAAAAGCTTTGAGAGAAGAAAATATCCACCAGGGCAGCACGGAAATGGAAGGAGACGTAAGCAGAAGTCAGACTACGCTGTACAATTAACTGAAAAGCAAAAAGCAAAATATACTTACGGGATACTTGAAAGACAGTTCCGTAACTTATTTAAAAAGGCTGCAGGAAAGAGTGGTGTAACAGGAGAGATTCTTCTTCAGTATTTAGAAGCAAGATTGGATAATTCTGTATACAGATTAGGAATCGCACCTACAAGGAGAGCAGCAAGACAACTTGTTTCTCATAAACATATATTGGTGAATGGTATCCTCACTAATGTCCCTTCTTTTCATCTAAAGCCAGGAGACGTTGTTTCAGTTAGGAACAAATCTAGAAACCTAGAAGTCATACAAAATGCAGTAGGTACAAGAAATACTGAAGCAAAAAAGTGGACTTGGGTGGAATGGAATCCAGAAAGAATGGAAGGTACCTTTCTTGAATATCCACAAAGAGAAAATATCCCAGAAAATATTAATGAGCAACTTATAGTTGAACTATACTCTAAGTAATCTAGATTATTGCTGTGCTTCGAACCTCGTCGGAGTCAGTTATTTTTAAATGAATTCATTCTATTTATCAGCCTATGAGCATTCTAAATTTTCAGAGACCTAACAAGATATTATTGACCAAGGCAACTGAATTCGATGGTACATTCGAGTTCAAACCTTTGGAGCCTGGCTTTGGCCAAACTATAGGAAACTCTTTGAGAAGGGTATTATTGTCTTCTCTTGAAGGTCATGCTATATCTGCGGTTAGGATAGCTGGAGTAGATCATGAGTTTTCTACAATCAAAGGCGTCTATGAAGATGTAGTTGATATCATCTTGAATCTAAAGCAAGTAAGACTAAAGCCAGAAATTGACTTACCTGAATCTGATAGTGAAAAGATATACCTTACTATCAGCGGGAAGGAGAGCTTGACAGCAGCAGATATAGAGGCCCATACAAATGTTTTCAAAGTGATGAACCCTGAGTTGGTCATTTGTAACATGGAAAAATCTGTTAACCTAGAGATAGAGCTAACAGTTACAAAGGGTCGAGGATATGTCTCAGCAGGTGAGACGCTTTCCAAAGATGCACCGATAGGTGTAATTCCAGTTGACGCAATATATACGCCTATCAAAAATGTTGCTTATCAAGTAGATAGCACAAGGGTAGGTCAGAAAACGGATTACGAAAAACTAACTATAGATATCGTAACTGATGGTACTATCCATCCTGAGGACGCTGTCAAAGAAGCTTCGCGGATTTTGATTCAGCACCTTATGCTTGTTACAGATGAGAATATCACATTCGAAACTGAGAAGAGCAGAGAAGATGATATCGTGGACGAGCACATTTTACACATGCGTAAATTGCTCAAGACACCATTGGAGGACCTTGATTTATCAGTAAGAGCATACAACTGCCTTAAAGCTGCAAAAATCAATTCCCTAGGTGAAATGGTAAGATATGACACTAATGAGTTACTTAAGTTCAGAAACTTCGGTAAGAAGTCTTTAGTTGAAATTGAAGAGTTACTTCAAAACAAGGGACTTACTTTCGGAATGGACTTATCCAAGTACAAGTTAGACGAAGAGTAAGATTTTAGAAATCGCACCGACCCATATGCCTGAAGAGGCTGTGGATTTTATCAAGTAGATAATTTTTGCTTATAGCATTTTACTATTCCTGACCAGTATTAAAAGGTCGGTTACCATAATGTCAGGAAAGGTGATGCACTTAAAAATATTCATGTCATGAGACACGGAAAAAAATTCAACCACCTTGGTCGACAAAAAGGGCACAGAAAAGCACTTTTTAGAAATCTCTCTAATGCCCTTATAGAGCACAAGAGAATTAATACCACCCTAGCTAAGGCGAAGGCACTAAGAGTATTTATAGAGCCTCTTGTAACCAAATCCAAAAATGACTCTAGTCATTCAAGAAGGATTGTTTTTGGCTATCTTCAAAATAAACAAGCCGTAGGTGAGCTGTTTGCTACAGTAGCTCCAAAAATTGCAGACAGACCAGGAGGTTATACTAGAATAATCAAGACTGGATTTAGAAAGGGAGATGGCGCAGAAATGGCCATGATAGAATTTGTAGACTTCAATGATGTGTACAGCAACAAGTCTGCAGGTAAATCTGGATCTCGTAGAACGAGAAGAAAGAAAAAAGCAGGCGCAGGAGCTGCAGCGGCAACAGCCGCAGCTGCAAGCCAGGAGGAAGAATAGGACGCCTTGTACAAGAAATTTAATAGTAAGGTCACCATGTATTTGGTGACCTTTTTGTTTATGGATAATATTTTTCATGATTCTGCGCTCAGACCCTCCGTGTTTCCTGATATATTATAGTCTTTAATTATATTTGCCGCCAATCTCGTTCGATATGTCTGATACCAATAATTACAATGCCATACTTCTACTAGAAGACGGTACACATTTCTACGGACAAGCTGCTGGAGCAAAAGGAATTGGAACTGGAGAAATCTGCTTCAATACTGGCATGACAGGCTACCAAGAGATATTTACTGATCCCTCATATTCAGGACAGATTCTATTGACGACTAATGCACATATAGGCAATTACGGTATCAAGACTACAGAAGTAGAATCTGATAAAATCCAAATAGCTGGACTGGTCTGCAAGAATTTCACGACTGAGTATTCACGGCCTTTAGCAGACGCTGCTATTCAAGAATACTTCGAGAAGAATAACATAGTCTGCATTCATCAGCTGGACACAAGGGCGATAGTGAGACATATCAGAGATAAAGGTGCCATGAACTGCCTTATATCTACAGATACAATGGATTTGGAAGCCCTCAAGCAGAAGTGTAAAGATATTCCGTCCATGGAAGGATTGGAGTTGGCCTCCAGAGTATCTACTAAGGAAGCTTACGAAGTGGGTGAGAAGGATGCTGATGTTTCTATTGCGGTACTTGACTTTGGTACTAAGAAAAATATTCTGAGATGCATGTCAGAAAGAGGCGCAAAAATGAAAGTCTTTCCAGCTAAAACTTCAGTGGAAGATATCCGAGCTTATGGTGCAGATGGTTACTTTCTCTCTAATGGCCCAGGAGATCCTGCCTCTATGAATTATGCTATAAATACTATCAAAGATTTATTGGAAGATTCAAAACCCATGTTTGGCATTTGCTTAGGGCATCAATTATTAGCGCTCTCCCAAGAAATCCCAACTTATAAGATGCACAATGGACACAGGGGTATTAATCACCCGGTAAAAAACCTAGTGACAGGTAAGTGTGAGGTAACCAGCCAAAATCATGGATTTGGTGTCAGCCCTGAAGCAGTGGTGAATAGCGCAGATGTAGAAGTGACTCACATTAATCTGAACGACGATACCGTAGAAGGTATTAAGTTAAAAGATAAGCCAGCATTCTCGGTCCAGTACCACCCAGAGTCATCGCCTGGACCACATGATTCAAGATATATGTTTGACCAATTCATAGAGCTCATAAAAGAGCACAAAAACTTAAATTAATATGAGCCGAATTACTGACATTTTTGCCCGCCAAATATTGGACTCACGCGGTAACCCTACCGTAGAAGTAGATGTACTAACTGAGAATGGTTTCTTCGGTAGAGCTGCCGTGCCTTCTGGCGCATCCACAGGAAAGTACGAAGCTGTTGAACTCAGAGATAATGTGAAAAAGCATTGGATGGGTAAAGGGGTAAGCAAAGCCGTGAAGAATGTCAATGATAAGATATACAATGCTATTCTAGGTTACAACGTCTTTGACCAGAAGGCTATAGATCATGCCATGATAGACTTAGATGGCACGTCGAATAAATCAAAGCTAGGAGCAAATGCAATGCTAGGGGTATCTCTGGCAGTGGCCAAAGCTGCGGCTAAGGAGTCTGGCCAGCCCTTATATAGATACGTCGGAGGTGTGAATGCAAATACACTTCCAGTACCTATGATGAATATTCTCAATGGAGGGTCGCATGCTGATAATAGTATAGATTTCCAAGAGTTCATGATAGTCCCCACAGGCGCAAAGACATTCTCACAGGGACTTAAGATGGGAGTAGAGATATTTCATCACCTCAAGAAGGTACTTAAATCTAATGGGCTTTCTACTAATGTAGGAGATGAAGGGGGGTTCGCACCTAATATAGAATCTAACAAGGCGGCAATAGAAATCGTCCTCAAAGCTATAAAAGCAGCTGGATATAAAGCAGGCAAAGATATTTGGATAGCAATGGATGCGGCCGCTTCCGAGTTTTATGATTCAAAGAAAAAGGTATACCACTTTCATAAATCCACAGGCAAAAAACTAAAGTCATCTGAAATGGTTAGTTATTGGGAGGACTGGATTAAGAAATATCCTATATTCTCCATAGAAGATGGATTAGATGAAGATGACTGGAAAGCTTGGTCATCTTTGACAGACGCAGCAGGTAGTAAAGTTCAGTTAGTTGGAGACGACCTGTTTGTCACTAACACTAAAAAATTAGCTAAAGGCATAGAGACCAAGGCGGCTAACTCTATTCTGATTAAAGTGAATCAGATAGGGACACTGACAGAAACGATAGAAGCGGTTACTATGGCTAAGAACAATGGATTTACCTCTGTGATGAGCCACAGATCGGGAGAGACAGAAGACGTAACGATTGCTGATTTGGCAGTAGCACTGAATACAGGACAGATAAAAACAGGTTCTGCATCTAGAAGTGACCGAATAGCCAAATATAACCAACTGTTGAGGATAGAAGAAGAATTGGGTGGAATGGCCTATTATCCAGGCAGTAACATATTAAAAAAATAGATAATATATTTGTGATTATTTCCACTTATGAATCTAATTAATATTGTTAGGCAGGCATTATCCAAAGACAGGGACAAAAGTTACCTCAATAAGTATAGTCTTGTCATTTTTGCTTTTGTAATTTGGGTTAGTTTTTTTGATAGATATAGTTTTATCACTCAATATAAATTGAGTAAAAACGTCAACAAATTAGAAGAGAGAAAAGCTGACTACGAGAGACAATTGGAAGAAGCAATTGTCGAACGAAAAACGATCAATAGTAATATTGAAAAGTACGGCAGAGAAAAATATTATTTCCACAAACCGGATGAACAAATCATCTTAATCAAATAAAATACATTCATGAGTGTACTCGTCACGAAGAACAGTAAAATCATCGTACAAGGAATTACTGGTAAAGAAGGAAGTTTCCATGCCGGTCAAATGATAGAGTATGGTACACCAGTCGTAGGCGGTGTGACACCAGGCAAAGGAGGGCAAGACCACCTAGGCGTACCTGTCTTCAATACAGTATCTGAAGCTGTAGATAAAGTAGGAGCAGATACATCGATAATTTTTGTACCACCCCCTTTTGCAGGAGACGCTGTTATGGAAGCTGCCGCTGCTGGAATTAAAGTAATAATTTGTATTACTGAAGGCATTCCTGTCCAGGATATGGTCAAGGTGAAAGCCTATATCAAGGATTTTGATTGCAGGCTAGTTGGTCCTAATTGTCCAGGAGTGATTACACCCGGAGAAGCCAAAGTAGGTATCATGCCAGGATTCATTCACAGAAAAGGAAGGATAGGTATCGTGTCCAGATCAGGGACGCTTACTTATGAAGCAGTAGACCAGGTTACCAAGGCAGGCATGGGTCAGTCTACATGTATAGGCATAGGAGGAGATCCTATCCCAGGTACAACGACGAAAGAAGCAGTAGAACTTCTTATGAATGATCCAGAAACAGATGGCATCATCATGATAGGAGAAATAGGCGGGAACATGGAAGCGAATGCGGCAAGATGGATAAAAGAAAACGGGACGAAACCAGTCGTAGGATTTATAGCTGGTCAGACGGCACCTAAAGGAAGGACCATGGGTCACGCCGGTGCGATTGTAGGTGGCAAAGATGATACGGCAGCAGCAAAGATGGAGATAATGAGAGAATGTGGCATTGCGGTTGTCAACTCTCCTGCTGATATAGGAGATACAATGGCCAAATTAATGGGTAAGCCTGCAGCTAAAGGCGTAGACGAAATCAAAAAGATGCTAGAACCAGCTTTAGTAGAATATGCTAACAGTATTGGGATAGATGCCCATGTAGATGATATAAAAGCAGATACATTAGCTAAAGTTTTAAACCAACTTGGTTATAGCTAATTAGAATCAAAAACAAAGAATCCAACAAAAGTCTTCTGAGTGAAATATCTTAGAAGACTTTTTAGTTTATAATATCTCATTCATGTCATCCAGATATTTTATTCAGCTTGCATATAATGGCAGTGATTACTGCGGATGGCAAAAGCAACCCCACGATCCCTCCGTCCAAGCTGAAATCGAATCTATACTTTCTACGCTTTACAATCATCCCATAGAAGTTACAGGATGTGGCCGAACGGATACTGGCGTACATGCATCTACGTATTTCTTGCATACAAACTTGCCAGACAAGTTTGATTTGAAAGATCTGACGTATAAGCTGAATAATATGCTTAGTCGTTCAATCAGGATTTTTAGAATCATTCCAGTCACTTCGGAAGCACATGCTAGATTTGATGCCACGTCAAGATCGTATACTTATAAGATGGTATTCGGTAAAGATCCCTTTAATCAGCATACAGTTTATAGATATGACCAATCAGGTCGTCCTGATATGGAGCTGATGAATAAAGCAGCGGCCCACCTGCTTACATACAAGGACTTTTTGCCATTCTGCAAGGCGCATGCAGATAATGAAACCAACAAATGCAGCTTATCTCGTAGTGAGTGGCAGGCAGTCTCAGAAAGCGAATGGCATTTCCATATTACCTCTGATAGATTTCTTCGAGGCATGGTACGCCTGATAGTAGGGATGTGTCTTAATGTTGGCCTGAAAAGATTGGAGCTAGATGAACTCAAAAGAGCTATGGATAAGCAAGAACGCTTGGAACGTGCTTGGGCTGTACCTGCCAAAGGCCTATATCTAAGTCAGGTGACTTATCCATATATTGAGACCTAATGATTGTCCTTTTCTCATATCATTTAGATAACAAGCTGGAGTATGCTGCTAAGTATATCTTTGAGTATAGACTAGGGCTGTCACTTCATATCACAGATGACATCGAAGACTTTAAGCACTCAAAAGCTACTTGCAAAATTAATTACTCGGCAGCTGAGCTAGCATCCATCTTGAGTATTCCGAACACAAATTATTTTTCAGAATTTAGGTTAGAAACGATTCCAGAGATTCAAGAAAAGCTTGTATCTGATAAGAGCCACAGATTAAACATTGATATTCTCGCAGCCTGCTTTTTTCTCTTGGCTAGGGTAGAAGAGTATAATAATGATTCAAGTGATAGCCACGGACGATATCCATCCTCCTCAAGTGAGTTATCTAAACGAGGATTAATAGAGATTCCAGTCATAGATTATTGGATACAAGCGCTGGCCTTATTGCTTACTGAGGATGGATTAACCTCCATCAAAAGGCCCAATTACACTTTTGAATCTACAATAGATATAGACCAATTTTTCGCCTTTAAGCACAAGCCTTTTGTCATACGGACAGGTAGTGTAATCAGAGATGTACTGAAACTTGATGCGTCAAGACTTAAAGATAGATGGTCTGTTCAAGATCCTTATGACAGAGTATCAGACATGTTAGATATTCATGATGAATTAGAAATTAAACCAACCGTATTTGTCCTGACCTCAGAAAGAGGGAAGTATGATAAGAATATCCATCCAGACGATAAGATCTTTTCCGAGAAAGTAAAGGGTATAAAAAGCCGTGCACAAATCGGGGTACATCCCTCTTACGAGTCATCAAAGTCTCTTGAACTTATTAATACCCAGAAGCGCAAATTAGAATCAATATCAGGAACAGTCATTCAGGCTTCGCGCCAACACTTTTTGAGACTTTCTTTACCCGCTACTTATAGGGCATTGTTGGAAACAGGAATAGAACATGATTACTCTATGGGTTATGCAGATACACTTGGATATAGAGCGGGGACCTCTGTGCCTTTTTATTGGTATGATTTAGAGAAAGATATAACAACCAAATTGCTTATCCATCCTTTTCAGATAATGGATGTCACGCTAAAGAATTACCTACAGTTATCACCTGAAGAAGCGATACAAAAATCTGAAAGTATTATCCATCATAATAAAGTAGTTAGTGGTCAGACCTGTGTTATTTGGCATAATAATTCTTTCTATGCAAATGAAGGCTGGGCAGGTTGGGAGACAACTTATAAGCAACTACTGTCCTTAGCTAAAGCTTAAAAACTATATTTGAGCTATGTTATCACAAGGACTATCCCCCATATTACTCTTAAGTATAGTACTAGGTTATTTTCTGGTCTTGATGGTGATATCACACTTCAGTTCTAAAGGGGCTAGTAATCAGGATTTTTTCAACGCCAACAAACAATCACCCTGGTACTTAGTCGCCATAGGGATGATAGGGGCATCATTATCTGGGGTGACATTCATATCCGTTCCTGGCTGGGTAGCTGATTCTCAGTTTTCATATATGCAATTAGTATTTGGTTATTTGCTGGGATATTTGGTGATAGGAACGATTCTAATGCCCATGTACTACAAGCTTAATCTGACAAGTATCTATACTTATCTGGAGCAGCGATTTGGCTTTTATTCTTACAAAACTGGGGCAGCCTTTTTTCTCCTTTCTCGTACCGTCCAAGCTTCATTTAGGCTCTACTTAGTAGCCGTAGTATTATATGAATTTGTATTGTCAGATTTTGGAATATCATTTCCTTTGACGGTAGCCATTACGATTCTTCTTATTTGGGTTTATACATACAGAGGGGGTATAAAAACCATAGTGCTGACAGATGTGCTTCAGACTTTCTTTATGCTGGGAGCAGCTATTGTCACAATACTGACCATAGCTAATTCCATGAATCTATCATTAGGGAATGTGTTTATGGAAGTAAAGAATAGTGAGTATAGCAAAATGCTATTCTTTGAAGGCGGATGGGCTGACGAACAGAATTTTTTCAAGAGTTTTCTTGCTGGTGCCTCCATCACAATCGTAATGACAGGACTAGATCAGGATATGATGCAGAAGAATCTTTCATGTCGAAATATAAAAGAAGCTCAAAAGAATATGTTCTGGTTCAGTGTTATCTTGGTTTTTGCTAATATCCTTTTCCTCTCATTGGGTGTATTATTATACCAGTATGCAGCACAGATTGGGATTGAGCTACCAGAGAAATCAGATTTGCTTTATCCTACGTTGGCACTAAATCATATGTCTCCTATTATAGGGGTCGTATTTATACTTGGGCTTATTGCGGCAGCTTATTCGAGCGCTGATTCCGCATTGACTTCGCTTACTACCTCGTATTGTGTTGACTTTCTAGGCTTCCAAGATAAATCGAAAGAATTTGCGAATAAGAAGAGAACCAGAGTGCTTGTTCATTTAGCATTTTCAGTGATTTTGCTAATTGTCATCATCATATTCTATCATATAAATGACGATGCAGTAATAGCACAAATCTTCAGGGTGGCAGGATATACTTATGGCCCACTGCTGGGCTTATATGCAGTAGGGTTTTTCTCCAAGGTAAAAATCAATGATAGATTAGCACCATGGATATGCATCCTATCTCCAATCATGACTTATATAATCAACGCTAATTCAGAAGCCTGGTTGGGAGGGTATGTATTTGGATTTGAGCTACTTATACTCAATGGAATTATTACCGCTGTAGGGTTACTATTATCTGGTATGCTGAGTAAAGGCAATCAGTAATAAATAATGGCCACTCCAAAGGAGCGACCATTATGATATTTTATGATAATGAAAAAGCGCTTATCGAGTAATAAAGTAATTTTTCGCTCGATTAGAATCCAAATCTATAATAGTTTCGAATGACAAACATGTAAGGATTTTGTCATTCTATACGTTGGAATGACAAGTGCTAGACGAAATGTTAAAGTACAAATATGAAAATTCACACTTCATGAAAATTACTGAGCAAGATTCCAAATATAGACACCTTGAGAAGATGTCTGTCGCACAAATATTATCTTCTATAAATCAAGAAGATAAAACTGTGGCGGAATCTGTAGAGGCAGTTATTCCTCTGATTGAGCCATTAGTAAATGCCATTGCTGCGAAACTAAAGGAGGGTGGTCGCCTATTTTACATAGGTGCTGGCACAAGTGGTAGATTAGGTATTGTAGATGCCTCAGAATGTCCACCTACATTTGGTGTTTCTCATGACTTAGTGATTGGATTGATGGCAGGCGGAGATAGCGCTATACGCAAAGCTGTAGAATTTGCTGAGGATGATATGGACCAGGCATTCGTAGACCTAAGTAAGTTTATAATTGGAAAAGAAGATATAGTTATTGGTATTGCCGCCTCAGGCCAGACACCATATGTAATAGGCGGATTGAGAGACTGCCAGAAGAATGAGATTGTTACTGGATGCATCGTTTGTAATCCTAACTCAGGTGTGGAGCAATATGCAGATTACCCTATTGTATGTCCAGTAGGTCCAGAATTTCTTACAGGCAGCACACGTATGAAAGCAGGTACCGCCCAGAAACTCATCCTCAATATGATCAGTACTGCTACGATGATTCAGTTAGGAAAAGTTGTAGATAACAAAATGGTCGATATGCAACTCAGTAATCATAAGCTAGTAGAGCGGGGAGTGAGAATGATTGTAGAGCAAACAGGAATTGACCAAGAAGAAGCTAAGAAATTATTATTAGAACATGGTTCGGTTAGAAAAGCGCTTGAAGAGATAGGCTATCGGTCTAAGTAGTGTTTTCTAAAGTTTGTCTAGGTTTTTTAATAAGGGTGCTAAAACACCGCTTTCTCCAAATAGAGTTTTGCCTTGTAATAACCGCCATTTCTAAAGCTTTTGCTTTGCAGCTTCAAATTCTTGATTTCTATCTATCTAAGTTATTTTGATAGACAGACTTGAGATCACTTAAAACGTATAATGAAGATGGCCACCTTCATTGTAAGCAACTTTGTCCAATTTTCTAGTAACTTCCTGTCCAATTTCCTATATTGCTTAAGCGATTTTTGAGATAATAATAGTCTTTTTGGGTAATGTAATTCGATACATAATATGATCGTAATATTTTCTTATTTACTTTAACAGTATAATCA
>CAZIMH010000067.1:0-12498 GCA_964540155.1 uncultured Saprospiraceae bacterium | reverse complement strand
GGTCCTGGGGATTGGTGTAGCAGTCATTACCAATATGTGAGGCGGTAGGGTGCTTCCTTTTCTCCACAACTTAGAACGTTGCATTACGCCAAATCTATGTTGCTCGTCTATGATGACAAGGCCTAGATTGCTGAACTGAACAGGATCTTCTAGTACAGCATGAGTGCCTATAAGGATATCGATATCACCAGTCTTCAGAAACTTGAGCAGTTGTGCCCTGGTCTTACCTTTAACACTACCAGACAAAAAGGCAACCCTAATTCCCATTCCTGATAGATTTTGACTGATAGATTTATAGTGTTGCTGAGCTAGGATTTCTGTAGGCGCCATCATGACACATTGGAAATCATTATCTAGACCTATAAGCATACTTAATAGGCCAACCATGGTTTTGCCACTGCCCACATCTCCCTGGAGTAAGCGGTTCATTTGTGCTCCTGAGCCTATGTCAGCTCGAATTTCTTTTATGACTCTTTTCTGAGCATTAGTCAGTTCGAAAGGTATTTTCTCTTTATAGTACTTATTAAATTTCTTCCCTACACTTCCGAATACCAGTCCTTTGAATTTTACTCTTCGAATTTGTTTTGTATACAGAACCCGCATTTGGAAATAAAATATTTCCTCAAATTTTATGCGTTGCTCAGCTTTCTTGAGCGCTTCAGCATTAGGCGGAAAATGTATCCAAATAAGCGCTTGGAGCTTTGGTATCAATTGTAATTTTTCTTCCAAGTATTTGGGTAAATTCTCGTGGATATCAGAGGATTTAAGCGCCTTTACCAATGAGGATAGTATCTTTCTTCTGAGTTTGTTTTCGAATCCTACTCTTTTTAGTTTTTCTGTACTATGATACACAGGCTCCATTGCAGCTCTGGAGGCATTAGCCATTTCCATCTCAGGATGTGTTATAGTAAGATGTCCTTTGAAAGTGTTTGGTTTGCCATATGCCAGATACTCAGTATTAAGTTTGAGATTATCATTCATCCACTTGACCCCTTGAAACCAAACAAGTTCCATAGTGCCACTACTATCCTTGATGATGGCATGAAGTCTGCTTCTCCTCTGGCCTTTGACCATTTCCTTAGAAATGAGAGTCCCTTTAATTTGTACATTTTCGGCACTAGAATGAATGCTGTTTATAGGTGATATTATGGTCTTATCTACGTATCTAAAGGGGTAAATGTGCAGTAAGTCTTTCAGTGTATGTACTCCCAACTCTTCAGCTAGTGCCTCAGCTTTTTTTGGCCCTACACCTTTTATATAAGTGATTGATTTATTAAGTAGTTGACTCACAGATAGAATAAACTTTGTAATAGAACAGTAAAATAGGAACTAATCCTAAATGACGGTACTTTATATTTACGCGATATTAATTCTAGGCTTAATAAAATCTTCCATTTTAAATATTACAGATGGCATCTAAAAGACAAATGCAAACAGCTGAGGTAATCAAGCGCCATTTTAGTACAGTGCTACTAAGTGAAGGTCAATATATATATGGGGATGCCTTTGTAACTGTGACTAATGTGCAAGTGACACCTGATATAAGTGAAGCAAAAATATACCTGAGTATATATAACGTCAATGATAAGGAAGCGGTGATAACTCGTATTAGACAAAACACACATCTTCTCAAAAAAAATCTTACCCAACGCATCAGAAAGCATATACGACGTATTCCTGTCTTGCACTTCTATAATGATGATACATTAGATGAGATGTACCACTTGAATAACATTTTCGATGATCTGAGAGAAAGAAACCTAATGGGGGAGGAAGAATGAAAACACAATATTTAGCAGATTATATATGCTAATAAATGTGAATGTGTTCTATGAATTCCTATTTTTGCCATTTAGTCAAATAGAGAATGGTTATTCTTCTCTATAAAAAACGAAATCATGCAAGTAGACGTATTGCTTGGGCTACAGTGGGGAGACGAAGGCAAAGGAAAGATAGTAGACTATCTAGCAGATAAGTATGATACAATCTGCCGTTTTCAAGGCGGACCCAATGCTGGGCATACTATAGTGATAGGAGATAAGAAGCATGTCCTACATACTATCCCTTCAGGAGTATTCAGAGAAGGTGTACTCAATGTCATCGGGAATGGTGTGGTCATAGATCCTATAGTACTGGCAAGAGAATTAAATACTCTAGAGGAAAATGATATTGATATATCTCGGATTGTAGTTGCTCGCAAAGCCCACCTTATACTGCCTACACATCGATATTTGGACAAGGTTTCTGAAGCATCAAAAGGGAAACAGAAAATTGGCTCTACATTGAGAGGAATTGGACCAACCTACATGGATAAGACAGGACGTAATGGAATCAGAGTAGGGGATTTGGAACGATCTGATTTCGATTCAAGGTACAAACAGTTGAGAGACAAACATCTAAGCCTGGCTAAAATCCACCCAGAAGTAGAATTTGATTTGGAAGGAGAAGAAAAGAAGTGGTTCGATTCGCTTGATGTATTACGGTCAATGAAGTTTCTAGATGTAGCTTATTATCTAGATCAGGCGCTTAAAGATGGAAAGCGTATTCTAGCAGAAGGTGCTCAAGGGGCGATGTTAGATATAGATTATGGAACATATCCCTACGTCACGTCAAGCAATACAATTACAGCAGGTGTTTGTGTAGGCCTTGGGATATGCCCTCAGCGCATAGGCAAAGTATATGGAATATCTAAGTCATATTGTACGCGAGTAGGCGGTGGACCATTTCCTACTGAACTAGATAATGCAGTGGGAGAAGAGCTGAGAACAATAGGTGCAGAATTCGGAGCTACCACAGGAAGGCCAAGGAGAACGGGCTGGCTGGATTTACCCCAGTTGAAGTATACTATTATGTTGACTGGAGTAAACCACCTTTGTATTACCAAAATGGATTGCCTGAACACCTTTGAAGAAATTCAAGTCGCCACAGAGTATAAAATAAATGGTCAGAATACACGACAATTGCCATATGACTTGAACATGCCTTTAGAAGCTACCTATGAAAGTATAAAGGGTTGGAATCAAAATATAAATGATATTAGAGATTACAATTTAATGCCAAAGGAAGTGAAGGACTATATCTCATTTCTGGAAAATTATCTTGGTGTTCAAGTTTCTATGATGAGCACAGGACCAGAGAGAGAAGCATTGATTCTGAAGGATGAATCAATCTGATTCTTATTTTTTAGTTGCTGATATTATATATTGATATTCTAGAGTGGTGTCATCAGCTATGACATTTTCTAGGCCTGCCATTTCCAAGTCTTCTTCTAAAATATGCATATAGACTCTATTTTCAAACGCTGGCGCATCCACATAATCAGGTAAGCGCTTTGACTTAAAGTCAACTATAACAATCTCTCCACCTTCTTTCAGTCCAGTAACAAGGTTTCTCAGATACTCCCTTCTTTGACCTATAAATCCTATAGTGTTTACAATAAATACGATGTCCACCTCCTGCTTATTTAACATAGGATTATTAGGTGTAGCATGCCTTATGTCCAGTTTTTCTTGCTGGATTGGCGTCATAGTACTCTTAAATCCCTCTAAAACCTCGATGGCCTCAGGGTCAATATCAATCGCAATTACTTTCTCACAAAGTGAAATCAGTTTGAATGAAAAATAGCCTATACCCGCTCCTAAATCTGCTATGATTTTATCGTCTATATTTCCTAAAGCTGAAATAACCAAATCTGGCTTTTGCCAAGACTTCCTACGATCACTCTCTGAGTCTTCTTTCTTAGCTTGTTCATTGGTTCTGATTCCAGTCTCTGAGGTAGCAGTTTCATTCTCTGGAGCATTAATCTGTGGCTTTTTAATTGACTGATCGGCACACGATCCTAGGACGATAATTATCAGGATGAATAAAGAACTTATATTTTTCTTGATGTTCATGTAACAGCAAAAATAGTCAATCAACTCTCTTGTTAGGTCTTCTCGTAAATTTGAGTCAGAAATTTTCCCATCTTTCTTCTTACAGCACTGTTTTTAGAAGAAAAACCATTAGCTACTATGGAAAAGCTGAGCCACTTCCCCGATTTAGCTTGGATATAGCCAGAAAAGCTCTGCACGCTTTGCATACTGCCACTCTTTAGCCACACCTTTCCCTTGGCACGTGAACCAGAAAACATCCCAGATACAGTCCCTTGGTATCCACCTTTAGGTATGTGATGAGTACAAATTTCTTGTCCTAGTTCCTTTGATATTCCCGCGAGAAAATGCGCAATTGAAGAGGTTGAGATTAAATTTCTGGCTGATAGTCCGCTTCCATCATTAAGTTGTATGGACTTGGTATCTATCCCATAACTGCGCATAAGTTTGAGAATAGACGCAAGTCCATTCTGACCTGAGCCTTGGCCATTGTACTTTTTTCCTAGTATTTTGAGTATTGATTCGGTGTACAAATTATTGCTTTCATTATTAGCCGTCATGATGATTGACGATAAGTCAGGACTTAAAATAGTATCCAAGACTGTCATCTTCAACCGACGTTCTTTTCTGAATCTTACATCTATGCCATTAGATTGAATATTGGCTTTGTCGAGGGCTTTGCGAAGATAATGTGCATAAAAGGTTGGTGGGTCAGGGATACTTCCTTTAATGCTGAATGTAGTTGTCCCCTGAGGTATGGTCCCCACAATTCTTTTATTATAGTTGTATGGTCCTCCAAACACATAGGCTTGATCTCCGGTATGAGAACTATCTACTATGATTTCATTTGACAAATCTAAATTTGGAATGTGGGGATGGGTACTATGTAGGGTAGGCCGCGTTCCTATCTGTCCTCTGTTTTTAAAGTAGATGTAATATTGGTTTTCGTTCACATTGAGGCCCCATGCACCAGAAGCGTAATAATTTCCTAAGTCATTCCATTGCCATGATGGCGCGATAGGATAGGAGTCAAATATGGATTCATCTACCAGTATATTTCCTTCAATGCAGTTGATGTCTCCCTTGATAATTTGTGCTACTATGTTTTCAGTAACTTCATCTAGATTTGGATTTCCATCAATTTTATCAGAACCAAAGGTAGGGTCACCGCCGCCTTTTATAACTAAGTCACCTTCAAGTATACCTTGGGAGGTTACCTTTCCGGTGTGGCCTATTATAGTAGAGAATCTATAGTCTGGACCAAGTTTTTTTAGCGCAGTTAATGTAGTTATAAGTTTTAGCGAAGAAGCTGGGGTTAGCACTTTATCGCCTCTGAAATCTATTATGGTTGTGTCTTCTGCAATGTCTAATACAGATACAGATAAGTTAGTATGTTTAAAAATGGAAGATGAAGTGAAGGCGTTTAAATCTTTAGATAGGGGATTTGATTTTTGCCCTTCACACAAGAAAGGAATCAAAATTAGGATTAGAAATATTTTATCAAAGTGTTTCAAACTCATAACCTAGATGAAAAAGTGCATCTCCTTGATTGACGACAGACGCATTATTATGACTGATAAGATACCCACTGCGTTTGGCAATGACATGCACAGATTTTTGCCCATTAGGATCATTTATAGAGCCTAACTTTTCTCCCTTCTTCACTTTTGTTCCAGATGATTGTCTCCACAAAAATATGCCAGATAAAGGCGCTCTAATCCAAGAGGTTTTCTTTATCAAAATTGGTTTCAAACTCGTTGGTGGCAATTGATTATTAAGGTGTCCTAAATGAACCAAACATCTCATGAGGCCTTTTATCCCTGACTCTATTATTAGTCCATTCAATCTGACTGATTCTCCTCCCTCGAATACTAGAATTGGAATTTTCATATCCTTTGCCGTTCTTCTGAGTGACTTAGGAATTATACCACTCTGAATGATATATGGTGGAGAGAAAACTTTTGCTAGTTCAAGTGCTTTCTTATCAGTACGGGAATATCTGATTTGTGGGTGATTGAACCTGGAATCTCCTCCTGTGTGGAAGTCAAAAATATAGTCCACAAGTGGGAGTATTTTTTTTGTTAAGGTTCTGGCAATCCTGGAAGCTAATGAACCTGTTTGGATGCCGGGAAAACTCCGGTTTACATCCTTGCCATCAGGTACGTATCTATTGAAGTTTACAAATCCATATATATTCAACAAAGGAATTACGATAACACTGCCACCTTTAATCTTATCTAAAATATTTTGATGAAGAACTCTTCTTGCGATTTCAACCCCATTGATTTCATCTCCATGAACACCTGCTAATATAAGCGAGGTGGGGCCTGGTTTCTTAGATCGGAAGACATGCGCTTGTATATTTATTCTTGTATCGGAAGGCAATTTTCCTACAGCTATTTTGACTATCGCTGTGTCACCGGGCTTAATCTCTTGTTTCTCTATTACAAACTTACTCTCATGCTTACCCTTCACAAGTACAGTATTAGGTGATTGAATGCGCTGTCATCTAGACAGTTACGTTTCTTTCTATAAAATTAATAATACGACCAGCAATATCCACCTTAGTTGTGGTTTCTATGCCTTCGAGCCCTGGTGAAGCGTTTACTTCTAGAATCAGAGGTCCTCTATTAGACCTGAGCATATCTACACCGGCAATTTTTAGTCCTAGATGACGTACAGCTTTTAGCGCCACTTCTCTTTCTTTGTCATTTATAGGCTCTACTGAAGAACTTCCGCCTCTGTGAAGATTACTTCTAAATTCTCCCGCTTTAGCCTGACGCTTCATCGTACCTACAATTTCATTTTCTACTACGAATATTCTGATGTCAGCACCTTTAGATTCTGCAATGAATTCTTGCATCAAAGCCTTTTGCTTTGTTTTGTTAAATGCCTCAAGAATGGATTCTGCCTGATTATTATTTTCTGCCAAGATAACGCCAATCCCATGTGTTCCATGAATAAGCTTTATGACAATATTATCCTCAAATGTTCCTAGCAAATCATTATACATCAGCGTATTGTTAGAAACAATAGTACGAGGTATTTGTAGTCCTTTAGATGCTAGAAGCTGAGAACAGGTCAGTTTATCCCTTGATTTGAGTAGTGCTTGGGAACTCAAAGTAGTAAATACGCCTTTCTGCTCAAACTGTCTTATGACTGCTGAACCATAGTTGGTATGTGAAGCACCTATCCTTGGGATAATCGCATCCACATCTTTAATAATCTGCCCATGGTAGGAAATCGTCAGATTGCCATCTTCCATTATTAAATCACAATTCACGTAATCAATTATGCGTACATAATGATGTCTGACTCTAGCTGCCCTTGCTAAGCTTTGCGTACTGTAAAGAGCAGGGTTTCTAGAAAGAATGGCTATGTTCATACTTTCAAATAAGTTTTAAATATATAATACAAAGAACGACCTACTTGTGTTCTTATCAATTGGATTCCTCAAATTAATAAAATTGAAAGATAGATAATTGTTCTACGAGAATTGTATTTGTTAAATTCAGTATTTTATTGCCAATGTAACTTATAGGTATGTCTACTCAGGTAAATGATAAGAAGACGATTTTCGGTTGGGCCATCTTTGACTGGGCTAATTCAGCTTATGCTTTGGTGATTTCTACAGCTGTTTTTCCTCCTTTCTTTTCCTCTTTGGCTCCTGAGAAAATGTCAGTTTTTGGCCAGCAAATAGATAATACCTCAGTGTATTCCTTCAGTGTTTCTTTCGCCTATTTATTAGTTGCTTTGTTTACACCTTTCCTATCAGGGATAGCAGACTATGGTGGACGGAGAGCCTTTTTTCTAAAGTTCTTCACCTTTTTAGGTGCCATCTCATGCATTACTTTATTCTTTTTTAATTCTCCTGAGACGGCATGGCTGGGTATAGGAGCTTTTGTCTTAGGGACGGTTGGCTTTGGAGGTGGAATCGTGTTTTATAACTCCTATCTACCTGAAATCGTATCTGAAGATCGCATGGACGCAGTCAGTGCTAAGGGTTTTGCGTACGGATATATAGGTAGTGTATTATTATTGATTATCATCTTAGTTATCATACAGTCTTCTGACAAAATAGGTATAACAGATCCATATCTACCGCCTAGGATAGGTTTTATTCTCGTAGGAATATGGTGGATAGGATTTGCCAGTATCACCTTCAGGATACTCCCTAAGGATAATCCTATTCCTGTCACTAAGGCCTTCGTATTCAAGGGCCTTAATGAAGTGAAGCAGGTATTTCACGAGATCAAGACGCAGTCCAATATTGTGAAATTCCTGATGTCCTATTTTTTCTTCATCGCTGGTGTCAATGTTGTGATTTACCTCGCTACCATATTTGCAGAGGAGGAATTAGGATTTAAGACAGATGACCTAATTAAATTAGTATTGTTATTGCAGTTTCTTGCGATGGTAGGGGCTTATCTTTTTGCCTTCCTTTCATCCAGAATAGGAAACAAAATTTCCTTATTAGTACAGCTTGTCATTTGGATAGTCATTTGCTTTGCAGCATATCTGGTTCAAGGAACCGTTTCCTTTTATATCCTTGCGCTATTTGTGGGGTTAGTATTTGGCGGAATCCAATCACTTTCTAGATCTACATACAGTAAGATGTTGTCAGAAGATATAGAAGGCCTGGCCTCTTATTTTAGTTTTTACGATGTACTTACCAAACTGGCCATTGTATCTGGGACTTTTGTGTTCGGCATTGTTAATCAGATTACTGGCAATATGCGCTACTCGATATTATCTACAGCAGTCTTTTTCGTATTAGGGTTTATAATACTATCTACTATGAAAACCGATAAGAAAAAGGAGTCTTTGGAGGCGTAGCTATTTTTGAAATTCGAAGCAGCCAAGGTCTACTGCATTTGGTTCTCTTGGATTACCATCAAAGTCAGTATTTATACTTGGAAAGAAATTTCCTGCATCTATCACAATAGACATCGTATCTAGGCGGAAGTCATAGTTTTCTAAGTCTAGGAATAACGAATCTTCACGGGTTGTGACTATACAATCATTGCAATTGTCAGTAAAAAAGTTGACAAATTGTTCTTCTTCTATAAGTTCAGAGACGGTAACAGCACAATGGTCTAACTGATAATTGAAAGGGACAGTACCATCTCCACCTGTGACATCAAAAAGGCTTATTTCATCTTGTTCGTTTCCGGTGATAATACAATTATCAAAAGTGGCATCGAGTGGCGCCACCAGAACCAACTCCTGGCATAAGGGGTCACTGCATCTAATATTGTTGATATTAAGTGCTGGAGCTTGGTTATTATAATTTCCTATAGTACAATGGTTAAATTCATAATTTCCTCCAAAGCTAAGATTGACGCTGCCTGTACCATTTTCATAGAATAGACAATTGACGGCCTGTACATTTGCATTAGCAGCTACTAATCCATTACCAGAGGTAAATGAAAACTCACAAGCGTTCAGGGTAGCCGACGCGGAAGAATCTACAGACATACCCACAATGGCATGTTGGACTATGGTATGATTAAAGACATTGTTTCTACTTCCCGGGGTAATGAATATACCTGACCACTGACCAGGGACATCTTGGAATTCGGGTTCTAATCTATCTGATTGTATTCTGACAGGATTTTCTGCTGTACCTAAAGAGCGAATACTTCCAGTTTCTGTAGCCAATAATATGCCGTCGTTAAATACGCCAAGATCATTAATAGCTATCCCACCATGGACATATATTTGTGCACCAGCTTCTATTACTAATTGACATTGGTCCACCGCCAATACACCATATATAACATAAGGTTTCGGGTCGTCCCATACGACAGTGCCATTGCATGGTACCCCAGTTATTTCTCCTGCAGAAAAACGTGAAGGAACATAATTAGCATTCTGACCAAATGCTTCTAATTGCACGGTAAGGTTGGTCTCATTGGCCCGAACTATTAGCTGATCTTCTATGATGAAAGGACTCTGACTAAGAGGGCTATCTGGATTTATAGTTGCTTCTACAAATACCCAAATACTATCTTGAGCTTCTATACGGACATCTTCTACACTAGGACCAATAATCCCATCTACGTTTATTCTAAAAAAGCTTTCTTGAGCAGAGGGGATACTGATTTCATTAATGATAATTGGTTGTGATTCATTGTTGAAGACTTTAACAAATCTGGTGATGGTTCCGATTTCAGTCAACACGGTATCAAAACGAAGTGTATCTAGTGAAAGCCCTATATCAAAATCTTGCACATCCAATAGTGGTTCCTCTTCACAACTAGATAGAAACAAAGTTATAAATGTGAAAGAGATAAGGATTGTAGTAAATACTGAATAAGATTTTATTCTAATCATAAAAGCACAAATTTGCCTTAATTCAACTTAAATAAGGTCACAAGCGGTCAAGTTTAAGTTTAGCTGCATAAAGTTAACCCTTCTAAACGCTATTTATGTTTAATAAATTACTTTAGACTTTAATAATAAGGTAGTTTTGTTTCTTTTTATGACCGATAGGTCTGTATGGATATAGATGTTATAATACCTGCTTACAATGAAGAGTCCTCTATTGGATTAGTATTGGACGATATCCCATCTACACTGGTAAGGGAAGTCATTGTCTGCAATAATAACAGCACTGATAATACAAAATCGGTTGCTTTATCTCGCGGTGCTGTGGTTGTGGATGCTACTCAGAAAGGTTATGGTAGCGCATGCCTCAAGGGCCTGGATTATATAGCCAGTAAATCTAATACCCCTGATATAGTTGTTTTTTTGGATGGTGATTATTCTGATCACCCTGAACAAATGAATGAATTGGTGGAGCCGATCATAAGTTCTGATTATGATTTGGTTATTGGCTCAAGAGCCATGGGGCAGATTGAGCAGGGATCTATGGAGCCACAACAAATTTTTGGTAATTGGTTAGCTACCACATTGATAAGAGCATTCTACAGGGTAAATTTTACAGACTTAGGTCCCTTTAGGGCTATAAAGTACTCTTCCTTATTAGCATTGAATATGGAAGATAGAGACTTTGGCTGGACAGTAGAAATGCAAGTAAAAGCAGCTAAAATGAAAATGAAATCTATTGAGATTCCTGTGAATTATCGAAAACGAATAGGGGTTTCTAAGATTTCTGGAACCATAAAGGGGACAATTCTAGCTGGACATAAGATTCTTTGGACAATATTTAAATTATTATAATGGGTATATTGGGTTATATCGTACTAGGCATTTATATCTCCTGTTTAGTATTTATTTCTGTCTATTGCTTTATTCAGTTCAATTTACTGTTTCATTATAGAAAGGACAGGAATCTTGAAAGCTCTGACAATCTAGATTCAGACTCTGAAGAATATCTACCTTATGTGACTATCCAGTTGCCAATGTACAATGAGTACTTCGTAGTGGAAAGGCTGATAGATAATATCATGAAGATAGATTATCCTAAAGATCGCTTTGAAGTGCAGGTCTTAGACGATAGTACAGATGATACTATAGAGTTGACCACAGCTAAGGTAGAAGAGTATCAGGCTATGGGCTACGATATAAAGTTGATGACGAGAGTCAAGAGAAAAGGCTATAAGGCTGGGGCACTTAAAGATGCGACGCCATACGCGAAAGGGGAGTTCATTGCTATTTTTGATGCTGATTTCTTACCAGACCCAGACTTCCTAAAGCGAACACTGCCACAATTCAAAGATGAAAAAGTCGGTGTGGTTCAAACAAGATGGGGCCATATCAACCAAGGATATTCCATTCTTACTGAATTGCAAGCCTTCCAGCTCAATGTGCATTTTACTGTAGAACAGAAAGGACGCGAAAAAGGAGACTATCTGCTTCAGTTTAATGGAACGGCAGGACTTTGGAGACATAAGACTATAGAAGACGCTGGAGGTTGGGAAGCTGATACATTGACTGAAGACTTAGACCTAAGCTATAGGGCACAACTGAAAGGTTGGAAAATCATATTCTTAGAAGATACGGTATCACCTGCTGAATTGCCATCAGAGATGATGGGACTCAAATCGCAGCAACATAGGTGGATGAAAGGCGGCGCTGAAACTGCTAAAAAACTACTGCCTACAGTCTGGTCCAGTGATTTAAGTTTTATGAAAAAGTTACATGCAACCACACATCTACTAGGAAGTACTGTATTTCTATCAATATTTCTAGTCGGTGTATTTAGTGTGCCGCTAGCTTTTTTGATTAATCCATTACAGATGAATCTCTCTTTGATGGGTGTATTTCTAATAAGTACAGTATTGATTGCAGTAGTCTACTATGTGGCCAATGTGAGAAAAGCATGGGAGGAGACAAGCACCGTAGCGGCCATCTTTAAGTTTATAGTTCTGTTTCCTACCTTTCTATCGTTGTCCATGGGCTTATCACTGCATAATTCTATAGCGGTCATCCAAGGATATTTGGGTAAGAAATCGGCTTTTGTCAGAACACCAAAGTTTGCTATTAAGAGCATTTCGGATACATTTAGAAAAGGTAAATACCATAAATACAAGATTTCAAAAATTACTATTTCTGAAGGCTTGCTGGCATTATATTTTTTAGCTGCAATAATCGCTGGAATAAGTATGGGGAATCTCTCATTTATGATATTTCATATTATGTTATTTATGGTGTATTAGACTTT
>CAZIMH010000066.1:0-12664 GCA_964540155.1 uncultured Saprospiraceae bacterium | reverse complement strand
ATCGAAAGGAATACTACAAAACGTAAAATTTGATTACGCCAATAGAAATTAAAAAGTTTATATTTCCGATAAATTTTTAATTGCTAGCTAATGAATGTATCCAAGGAAAGATATGCCCATATTCCTCTAAAGCAGATTAATAATCGCGTATGGAGAACCTATGAAGGAGGTGCCCTGATAGATAGATGGAAGAAAGATGCTCCAGAAGTAGATAATAACCAGCCTGAACAATGGATAATGTCTACCATCACCGCACGTGGAATAGATAGACCTGAGAACGAAGGACTCTCATATATAGATACCCCTGATGGCTTACTTAGCCTCAAAGAATTAATCGATTCTAATCCCAGCTTGTACTTAGGGGAAGAGCTTGCTGACAAATATGGGACGACAGGCGTCCTTATCAAGATGCTGGATTCTGTGGAGCGACTGACGATCCAGGTGCATCCCGACAAACAATATGCTAAAACGATACTCAATTCAGAATTTGGCAAAACGGAATCTTGGTACGTGCTCAATACACGGGAGATAGATGGTGAGAAAAGTGTTGTCTATATGGGCTTCAAAAAAAATGTCACCAAGGCGTTGTGGAAATCACACTTTGAGAATCAAGATATTCAAGGCATGCTTGATTGCCTACACAAGATAGAAGTTAAGCCAGGGGATGCCTTTATGATTTATGGTGGTGTGCCACATGCCATAGGCGCTGGTTGTTTTTTGATGGAGGTGCAAGAGCCTACCGATTATACCATGAGAGTAGAAAGAACGACACCGAAAGGGCTAAAAATAGGACCAGCACTAATTCATCAGAATGTGGGTGAGGAAAAAATGCTGGACTGTTTCCATTATGATACCTTCACCTTAGAGGAAGCCTTAGGCAATTGGAAAATAGAGCCAGAAGTGCTAGATAGTGATACTGACTATAAATTCAGAACCATCTTTAATCAAAAGCATACAAATTGTTTTGGTCTAAATGAATTACTTTTAAGTGGTTCCTATACCATTAAAGGAAATGCCAAATGCTATGTTGTTGTCATTTATTCTGGAAGTGGAACAATGAAGTGCAATGGAGAAGAATTTAGTTATGAGCAAGGTGATGAAATATTTATTTCAGCAGCCATATCAGAAATTACCGTCGTCTCTAACAGTGCTTCTAAAATATTACTGTGTTATCCTCCAAGTTAAGTACTAACGTATTTTTGTAAAATAAGAAAATGAATCCCCCAAAAAGTAAACTCTCAAGAACACTGGCCTTATTTCTTCCAGGGATTTTCTTACTAGGTTTTAATATAGGCACCGGCAGTGTGACGGCGATGGCAAAAGCTGGGGCCACCTATGGCATGTCATTACTATGGACCATCGTCGCCTCTTGCTTGACAACTTACTTCATGATTAATCTGTACAGTCGCTATACCCTAGTGACTGGTGAAACTGCTTTGGAGGCATTCAAAAAACATATACACCCTGTTGTCGGAATATTCTTCATAGTGGCGTTGACGGCAGGTGTTATGGGTAGTGTCATGGGTGTTATGGGCATAGTCGCTGACATATGTTTTGTGTGGTCTAAATCATTTGTAGAAGGAGGGATAGCGCCAGTGTACTTTGCGGCCTTCTTTATAAGTCTTGTGTACTTTATTTTTTGGAATGGCAAGACAGAATTCTTTGAACGAGCCTTGGCCGTTATCGTTGCCATCATGTCCGTTTGTTTTATAGCCAACTTTTTTATTCTAACCCCTCCCCCACTGGATATCCTTAAAGGGATGATTCCAAATATTCCAGACGTCCCTGCGGACCAGGATAAAAGTCCTTTCTTAGTGATTGCGTCTATGGTAGGGACCACTGTTTTTTCTGGATTGTTTATCATTAGAACCACACTGGTAAAAGAAGCCAACTGGACGATTAAGGATATCAAGATTCAAAGGAGAGATGCCATTGTTTCTGTTACACTCATGTTTGTGATCAGTATGTCCATTATGGCTGCTGCCGCTGGCACACTGCATATAGAAAACCTGGGTCTTACTAAGGCTTCTCAGATGATTGAATTATTAGAACCCTTAGCTGGACGCATGGCAACGGCGATATTTGCCTTTGGCATTATAGCAGCAGGCGTCTCTTCCCAATTTCCTAACGTGCTCATGCTGCCGTGGTTACTCTGTGATTATAATCAGTCAGAAAGAGACATGACGATTACAAAGTATAGAATCATGGTTTTCTTTATATCACTGCTAGGATTAGTTGTCCCGATTTTTAATGCACGACCCGTACTGGTCATGATCGCCTCTCAGGCCTTTCAGTCATTGATTCTGCCTATCACTGTGGCTTGTATATTCTACCTAGGAAACAGAAAAGACTTAATGAAGGAATATCGAAATTCTAATCTGACCAATGGCCTTTTATTATTGGTATTCTTGTTTTCGTTATTTACTTCAGCGATCGGTGTCTATGGGGTATGGCAACTTATAGGGTCATTGATTTGAGGTTAGGCTTTTAAATGAACGCAGGTCGGTATTACGTTTGCAATTATTAATCGAGTAATATGAGTGAGCTACAGAAAATAATAAAATTCTATAGGGATTGTTATCGAACAGATCTCAAAGGAGTGAGAATTAGAAATTTTGTATCTAATCAATGTCAGAAAAGATTCATTCCAGAAAACAACGAACTATTTCATGAGAATTACTCTGGCATTCCTGTTGATACAGCTTGGGCAAAAGAAATAGAACAGAATTTATTCTTGAATTCTAAGGAAGAAGCACTATACGCCGGAAGTGTATTTATAAAAGGAGAACTAAAGACGATAGGTAGATCTAAAATTGCTTATACCCCTCTTTACATCCATGAACTTCAACTAAATGTGAATGCTGAAGTCTATTTCGTTTCTATAAAGGAAACCTACATCAATCCAGATTTTATAGAACTAGCAAAAGCTTCTGACAGAGAACTACAATTAAACTATGATGAATTATCAAATGGAGTACCCGCAAACCCTTTTGGATTCGGCAATCAAGTCCTCCTACAAAACTTCTTTCAGACACAATTCAGCTCTTGGGACTATAATGATTTACAGAACTTTCAAAATCCTAAATTCAATTACAAGAATTACTTTGAAGACTTACAAAAATCAGATAAAGGATCGCTGAAAATACTCTCTTGTTTGATGTTTGGAATATTTAAAAGACCTGTTGGATCATTGGGAGTACTAAATGAACTCAATCTACTATCAGATAAAAAAGTAGGTTCAGATATATTGAATCAATTTTTCAACATTAAAAGTATTGGAACAAAGAACTTGCTATCAAGAGATATCTACCTCCCTACGTCTTTAAGTAAAAAGCAAGAAGCAGCTATATACTCGGCGGAAGCCTACCCGATCTCCCAAATCATAGGCCCTCCAGGCACTGGGAAATCCTATACCATATCCGCATTGGCAATTGACGCAATCTCTAATAACAAATCTGTTCTAATCGTTACAAGGAATGTTCAAGCATGCCGTGTTATCACAAATATAATAGAGAAGAAATTTGGGTTACATGGAATAATTGTAAAAGCTTTCAATCAAGTATATAAAAGAAGTTTAATCGCAAAACTTAGCAAGTCAATAAAGTTTGACTGGAGTAAACTTCAAAGTACAAAGCCTCTTCTTAAAAGACTAAATAAGGTACTAAAAGAAATAAATCAGATTGAGTATGAAATAATAGAGATAGGCCATTATGAATATAAATGGGGAGACTTTTATTCTCAAAATAAAAATAATTTCTTCTCTACTTTCAAAGATAAATGGTATCAGTACAGGAAAAGAACTTCTGACCCTATCTGGAAACTGAATAATAAACTTAAGGATCTAAGAAGGGAAAAAACAAGACTTGTAAAAAAGTACATAAAGACCAAGATACTTTATGATCGGAATAAAGCTATCAGAAAGAATAAAATTGAATTTCTAAAATTGAATAACGCATTAAAGGAGGACAACTTGACTATTCTTGAAGATAAATTCAAGCGTGTCGATTTTAATCTTGCCATTCAAACTATTCCCCTGTGGACATCCACAACAAAAGAAATTTCAAAATGTCTTCCTCTAACTAAGGAGTTATTTGATATAGTAATATTTGATGAATCTTCTCAATGTGACATCGCAACAGCAATCCCATCTATTTATAGGGCAAAGAAATTGATAGTTGTCGGTGACCCACATCAGCTGAGGCATATTTCATTTCTATCCACTAAAAGGCAACTTGAGTTAAAACAACTCAACTCTGTTTCAGTAGACATTCCTGACTATAGAAATCAAAGCCTCATAGATTGGACTGATGCCATTATATCAGATCCCTATCGATCAACTTATCTAGATGAGCATTTTAGAAGCAAGACAGATATAATTCAATTTTCAAATAATAAATTCTATAATAACCAATTGCGGTTGATAAGATCGAATCCAATTAGTGATTCTTCGTCTTCAATAGAAATTCACTATACTTCAGGAAAAAGAGATAGTAAAGGAATTAATAAAATAGAAATAGAACATCTCCTTAAACTTGTAAAGAATGTAACAGAACAGTACACCAAGACAGATGAATCAATAATTCCTTCGATTGGTATAACTAGTCCATTCACAGAACAGGTCAAGAGAATAAAAAAGGAATTATCAAAAACAATTCCTTTCGATCAAGTTAAAAAACATAATATCCTTGTCGGAACTCCTTTTCACTTTCAAGGCGAAGAAAGGGATATTATGTTTATATCATTTTGTATTGACCCTGATTCACATTTTGCTTCACTAAATTATTTAAATCGTAAGGATGTATTCAATGTTCTTATAACCAGAGCTAGAAATAAGCAGGTCATAGTGACTTCTGCAAAGCCTGAGTTTCTGCCTGCGACTTCTTTACTAAAAGAATATCTCCAATCGAATGGACCAAAGTCAATCAATACTAAAAAAGATCCTATTTATGATCTATTATATAAAGAGGTTTCAGGATTTTTAAAGGAATCGGGATTTGAGTTGATAAATTATTCTATAGTCGTATCGGGAGCCCTAATTGATTTAGTTGTAATTCATAAAGAAACTTGTTATTGTATAGACCTAATTGGTTTTCCAGGTGAATTCGAAGATCAATTTAACCTAGAAGACATTAGGATATTGAATCGTACTAAAATACCTGTTTTCTTTCTGCCTTACAGTAGTTGGTATCTTGAGAATGATAAATCGAAACAAAACTTAATTAGCTTTATAAGAAACAGCAAGAATAAATGATTATGATAGAGTCAGTCCTATATCGTGACTCTACAAATCATCTTCTACCCACTACTTCAATTTCCCCAACGGAACAAAATCCATATCCCCGAAATCTTGATTCTCTCCAGCCATCGCCCAGATGAATGAATAATTTGAGGTGCCTGACCCTGCATGTATGGACCAAGGTGGAGATATGACGGCTTGTTCATTCTTCACCCAGAGATGTCTTGTCTCTTGTGGCTCACCCATAAAATGCATGACCCCCTGACCCTTAGGCACAGCAAAGTAGAAATAGACTTCACTCCTACGGTCATGTGTATGAGGAGGCATCGTATTCCAGACACTACCCTCCTTGACCATCGTGAGGCCCATGACGACCTGACAACTTTTTATGCCATCGCCATGTATGTACTTAAATATTGTCCTGTGATTAGCAGTTGCTTCAGAACCTATCGTCTCCTCAGTGGCTTTATCATGAGTACATAGGGCATTCGGGTAAGCCTTATGAGCTGGCGCTGAGAATATAAAGTACTTCGCGAACTTCTTTTTTCCTGCCGACCTAAAGGACACCTTCTTTGTTCCTCTACCCAAATAAAGACAACTTAAACTATCCATCTTGTACGTCTTACCATCTGCGACGACGGTGCCTTTACCGCCCACATTTATAATACCCATTTCTCTCCTCTCCAGAAAGAACTTACTTCTTAGCGCATCATAATTAGAAAGCGTAATGGCTCTTGATGAGGGCACTATGGCACCGAGTACCATTCTATCATAATGACTGTATACAAAATTAGACTTACCAGTCACCATGAGTGATTCTGCTAGAAAATCGGCTCTTAGCTCTGCCGTATTCATTCTTTCTACTTCTCTCGGAGAAGCTTCATATCGCTGTATCATAATTCTTGTTTTTTCTGTTTATTCATTCTTTCGAGTCTTGGCAATGATGCCTAAGACCTTGCCTCACTCACAGTAAGTATACCACCTCAGCCATTCTCACCCTCTGACTCCCTTTTATGTTTGTGGTAGCGTGGCAAGAGCCTACCTACCCATCCATCCACCATCCACCATTAATATTTCTCCGCTGACATAATCAGACGCTTGGCTTGCCAAAAATACTGCAGGACCTTTAAAGTCATCAGGTGTTCCCCATCTGCTCATAGGGATCCTAGAAAGAATGGCTTTGTTCCTCTCTGGGTTATCCTGCAGTGCTTGCGTATTATCCGTCGCTATATACCCTGGCGCAATGGCATTCACACATACGTTTTGACCTGCCCACTCATTAGACAAGGCTTTCACCAGACTGCCTATCGCCCCTTTGCTCGCCGCATATCCCGGGACGGTAATGCCCCCTTGGAAGGTCAACAGTGACGCGGTGAAAATAATTTTTCCTTTACCGCTCTCGATACCCCGCTCTATCATATCTCTCCCTATCTCCCTGGCTAATACAAATTGCGCATTTAAATTAACTTCAATGACCTTATCCCAGTAGTCGTCAGAATGCTCTGCCGCTGGTGCTCGCAAAATTGTCCCCGCATTGTTCACTAAAATATCGACACCATTGGGATAATCAGATTTCATATTCTTCAGGAAGGTATAGATATCTGCTCTCTCTGAGAAATCGGCTTGATAGGCTTTAAATGATCGGCCAAGTTTATTCACCGCCAATTCTGTATCACTTCCTTTGAGCTTTATTGATGCAGATACGCCTATGATATCAGCGCCTGCCTCTGCCAAGCCGATGGCAATCCCTTGTCCGATTCCTCGATTGCATCCTGTGACAATCGCTGTCTTGCCTGATAAATCAAATAACTTCATTTACATTAAATTTAATTCTTTACAATCCAAAAAGCCTTGGCAAGAAAAGTGATATATCTTCAAACAAGGTCACTAACATTAATACCGCAATCATCGCCAACAAAAATGGCAGTAAGGGTTTTATAACTTTCGATACAGAAATCTGTGCTACCCCTGCACCGACAAATAGAATTGTCCCTACTGGTGGTGTGCAGAGGCCTATACACAGATTCAGAACCATGATAATCCCAAAATGAACCGGGTCCATTCCTAAGGATGTGACCACTGGTAAAAATATAGGCGTGAATATCAGGACGGCTGGCGTAATATCCATAAAAGTCCCGACGACCAATAAGGTCATATTTATAATCAGAAAAATGAGAAAAGGATGACTGACTTCTTCTAACAAAAATCCGGTCATCAATTGTGGAATGCTTTCAAATGAAAACACCCAGGACATCGCCATCGAGGTGCAAATCAGAAACATCACAATGGCCGTCGTCTTAGCACTTGCTAATAGGATTTGTGGTAAGTCACGTCTCGTTATAGTCTGGTAAGAAAAACCCAATATCAAAGCATAGAGCACGGCGACTGCTGCCGCTTCTGTTGCTGTAAATATGCCTTTGACTATGCCGCCCACGATAATGACAAGCATCAGCAAACTGAAAAATGCTTTTCTGAAATCTCTAAACAACTGACTAGAGCTGACCCTAGCACCTTTTTTAAATCCACCCTTAATAGAAGTATAGGCTGCGACCATCATCAGCGCTATGCCCACTAATAGACCAGGAAGATATCCCGCGATAAATAGGGAGGCTACAGAAGCGGCGCCCCCACTGGCTAAGGCATATACTATTAATACGTTACTGGGAGGAATCAATAAGCCTGTTGTAGAAGAGGTGATATTTAAGGCTGCACTAAAGGGTCTTGGAAAGCCCTCGTCTTCCATTCTTTCTGTCATGATACTCCCGATGGCAGATGCCGCTGCGACGGCCGACCCAGAGATGGCACCAAATAACATCGCTGCCAATATATTAACGTAGCCTAGCCCTCCCGGCAAACTACCCATCAATGACTTCGCAAAATTAATGAGCCGATTGGCTATCCCACCACGATTCATTAACTCTCCTGCCAACACAAAAAATGGAATCGCCAATAGGGCAAAACTGTCTATGCCTGTCGTCATCCGCTGAGCAACTGTCGTAATAGCAGGCAACGCAGAAATATTAAGTAAAATCGTAACCAGAGTGGAAATACCAATACTGTACGCCACAGGAACACCATAAGCCAGTAGCGAGAAAAAAACGACAAATAATAATAGTATGCTTATGAGTTCTATCGGCATAGTCTAGTTACTGGTATTAAGGTGGCTACCTTCTTGATTGCCGATGGTCATAAAATGATAGACTGAAAAAAACATGATCAATAAGCCACTAAAAGGCACGATAGCATAGACATGTCCCAAGGAAATATGCATTGCTGGAGATACCTGTCCTAGATAAAGTGTCGTATAAACTAAATTGCCACCACCGATGACCATCACGATCAGTGCAAAGAAGAATATCAATATTTCTATCATCTTATATCGTCTGACCAATTTCTCCGGGCTGAGTTTTTTTAGAAATATATCTATAGCTAAATGTTCTCTTTTTCCATTAAGATAGGCGGCGCCTAATATCGTTAACCATATCAAAGCAAAACGTGCAAACTCTTCCGTAAAGGAAAATGACCGGCCTAATATATATCGACTGAATACTTGCCATAAGACATCGAGGACTAATAATCCAAAAATCAATATGAGCAGATACTCTATGATTTTATTGATTAGGATAAAAAGTTTGGTCATCGTTGTATTCAATTTATCTTTCTTATCTCGATTGGATTTTATCTACAATAACTTTCATCTCCGCATCTTCCTTAAAGGCCTCTATGACGGATTTCGTTTTCTCTGCAAATAGAGACTTTTCGGGATATATAACTTCTACCTTTGCCTCTTTTAGTTTAGCCATACTTTTTTCTACGTTATCACGCCAAAATACTTTTTGTGCCTGAGAAGAAATTCGCGCGGCTTGTTTTACCCAGGCTTGTTCTTCTGCTGAAAGAGTATCCCAGTATTTTGTTCCCATCACCAAGACATCTGGAATGGAACTATGTTCATCTATCGTATAATACTTACAGACTTCATAATGCCCTGAGCCAACAAAGGACGGTGGATTGTTCTCAGCGCCATCTACCACTTCTTGCTGCAGTGCCGTATAGAGCTCACCGTAGGCCATAGGCGTCGCAGACCCACCCATCTCATTCACCATGTCCACCGACATCTGATGATTCATTACACGTATTTTCAATCCCTTCAAATCTTCTGGTGTCTTGATCGGCCTATTCTTAGTATAGAAACTTCGACTACCCGCATCATAAAAACATAAGCCCAGCAATAAATACTCACTACCCGCTGACAATATATCCTGTCCGATATCTCCTTCCAATACATCAAATAAATGACCTTTATCTCTGAATAGACAAGGGACACCTAGGACTTTATATTCAGGCGCAAAATTGGCCATGGCGGCGGCACTGACTTTCGTCATGGCGATACTGCCGATTTGTAGTAACTCTAGCACTTCACGTTCTGTCCCTAGCTGCCCATCAGGAAATATTTTAACGGCCACTTTTCCTTCGGATATTGTTTTGACTTCTTGGGCGAATACCTCCATGCCCTGATGCACTGGATGTGACATCGGAAGTGTATGTGCTAGATAGATTACCTTCTGGTCATTCAACTGCTTACAGGAACCTAATAATATCAGGCCAGCCAGTATAATCCAAAAGGTCTTAATCTTCATGCTTTATTCATTCTATACTTCTAAATAGCGTTTCGCATTACGATAACAAATATCCCTGACCATCTGACTCAGAAAGCCCATATCATGTGGCAGCAAACCGTTATCCACATCAGCACCAATCACCTGACATAATATTCTTCTAAAATATTCATGTCGCGGAAAAGATAGAAAGCTACGGCTATCCGTCAGCATCCCTATAAATCGACTGAGCAAGCCCATATTAGACAGCGCATTGATTTGTTTTTCCATCCCATCTTTCTGATCTAGAAACCACCACGCCGATCCCCATTGAATTTTTCCAGCAGAACTGCCATCATTAAAGTTGCCTGCCATAGTCGCGAATAATTCATTGTCTCGGGGATTCAAGTTATAAAGAATCGTTTTAGGGAGTTTATCTATTTGATCTAATTCATTTAAGAAATAAGACAACCCCTCCGCTTGTTCATAGTCACCGATACTGTCGCAGCCTACATCTGCACCCACACTTTTCAGCAGCCGAGTATTGTTATTGCGTATGGCACCCAAGTGCAGCTGCATGACCCAGCCTCGACTATGATACATTTGACCCAACTCATGAAGCACAGACATCTGAAACACAGCGGCTTCTTCTCTGGAAATATCTTGCCCCAACCTCTTTTTCTCTAAGGTTCTATTGTTGTCTATTAGAGTCTTATCTATTTTAAATAATTGGCTTAGCCCATGATCCGCTAACTGGCAGCCATGATTGCTGAAATATTCTATCCGATGCGCCAGCGCCTCTATTAAGGTGTCAAAAGAATTAATATCAAAATGGACAATAGATGCTAGGGACTCTATCGACGATAAAAATCCGGTGTTTAGGATATCACAGAATTTGTCAGGACGAAAAGTCGGCAGCATTTGTATATCGCTGTCAGCCTCCCTCATTTTTTTGTGATGGGCTAAGTCATCTGTAGGATCATCAGTGGTGCAGACCAGTTCCACGTTCATGCTGGACAAAAGTCCCTGTGTAGAATAGGCTTTGTCTTGGAGCTTTTCTGTACAGAGATTATATATATCTGAAGCATTTTTCTCATTCAATAAATCGCTGATGCCAAAGTATCGCTTCAGCTCTAAATGCGTCCAGTGGTATAATGGATTCCGCACCGTATACGGCACGGTCTCAGACCACTTCAGAAACTTGGTTTTATCATCGGCGTTGCCTGTGATGAATGCTTCGCTGATACCATTGGCTCGCATGGCACGCCACTTATAATGATCTCCTGCCAGCCAGGCTTCCGTTATGGTAGCAAAGGTTTTGTTCTCAGCAATATCGGATGGAGACAGGTGATTGTGATAATCTATAATGGGTAGATGTGCCGCATGATCATGGTAGAGCTTTAGCGCAAAGTCCCCTTTTAATAAGAAATCATCATTGATAAAAGTCTCACTCATATATCCCTATTTCTATCTAACGTCGATCGCATAATGCCATACTCTAATCCTCGCAGCTCCGCCAGACCTCTTAATCTTCCTATCGCAGAATAACCAGGATTGGTTTGCTTCTTCAGATCATCCAGCATCTTATGTCCATGATCTGGCCGCATCGGTATATGAATGTTTTGCTTTGCACCAGCCAACAATAAATTTTTAATCACGGCATACATATCCACATCGCCATCTAAGTGATCCGCTTCATAAAAATTACCCTCAGCATCCCGCTTCGTAGAACGCAGATGAATAAAGTGAATTCGCTCACTGTATTTCTCCACCATATCAGGCAAGTCATTATCTACTCTGACACCAAAGGATCCCGTACAAAAACAAAGGCCATTATAAGTAGATGGCACTTGGCTAAAAATATAATCTAAATCAGAAGAAGTACTCACCACCCGCGGTAGACCTAAAAGAGAAAACGGCGGATCATCTGGATGAAGTGCCAGCTTCACCTTGGCTTGTGCAGCTACTGGTGTAATTTGTTCTAGGAAATAAACAAGATTCTTTCTCAGGGTATCGGCGGTGATACCTTGGTAAGAATCTAACTTACTCTGGAAGTCTACGAGTTCTGCGGTGCCTTCTGTTGTGCCCCCAGGGAGACCAGCGATAATATTTTTTACAAGCAGTGCTTTCGATTCCTCTGACAAGTTTTCCATGTAATCACCAGCAGCGATGCGTTCTGCTTCAGAATAATCTTTATCAGCGTTTGGCCTTTTGAGTATATGCAAATCAAAGGCAGCAAAGGCCGCTTTCTCGAAATACAAAGCCGTAGAGCCATCAGGCATAGCATATTCCAAATTAGTCCGCGACCAATCTAAAATAGGCATAAAATTATATGTCACAATCTGTACACCACAAGCAGCCAAATTAATGATCGTCTGCTTATAGTTTTCAATATACGTTAGATATCTACCCGAAGCACGCTTAATGTCCTCATGCACCGGCACACTTTCTACCACTGACCAAGTCAGGCCAGCATTCTCTATCAGCGTTTTTCTCTTTAGAATTTCTTCCACAGTCCACACGTCACCATTGGGGATATGATGCAGTGCATTGACAATGCCTGTCGCCCCTGCCTGTCTGATATCCGATAAGCTGACCCCATCCTCAGGTCCATACCATCTCCATGTCTGCTCTAACTGTTTCAATTAATTTTGATTTGAATAAATTTACTCATTAGCGCATTTAAAATGTACTTAAATTTCAATAAAATAACTGAAGCATATATAAACAGCCTTTTTTCAGAAACTTTTTCCCACTCAATCGGAACGCAGTGGAGCAAGAGTTCTCCGTCCTCGGAAGGAACATGGCAACTAGAAAACATACACTTTACGAG
>CAZIMH010000065.1:0-12699 GCA_964540155.1 uncultured Saprospiraceae bacterium | reverse complement strand
TTGTATTTGATGTCTAATGCTGGAATCATGCTTTGATATATTAAGTAAAAACCTAGTAAAACACTTGGCTTTACTAGGTTTTTATTTCCCGAAATGTGGTTAGTTAGCTAATTGCTATACTCGAATATAGTTATTCTTCTTCAGATGAACCGGATTCTTTTCCTCCGTCTAGTTCATCCTGCCATTTTTTAAGTGCATCCCACTCACCTTTAGCCGCCATATCAGCTTGCTTACCCCAAGTAGTTGGGTCATGCATTTTGAATCTTGAACCAGCGTCTGTAAGCACTTGCTTTACATCATCTACTGGTTTAGCAGCTAAGTCGCTAAATGTGATTATGCCTGATGCTGCAAGCAATTTAGAAATTGCAGGACCGATGCCCTCTATTTTCGTTAAATCATCTGGCTTAGCATCTGCTGCTGCTACAGGTGCTGCAGCGGCAACAGGCTCAGGTGTAGGCTCTGGCTTAGTTTCTTCTTTTGCTGGCGCTTCTTCTGCTTTTGGTGCCTCAGGAGCGGGTGTTGGAGCAGGAACTGGCGGAGCAGCTACTGCATTTTCTTCTTTTGCTACTGGTGCTTCTGCTGCTGGCGCTTCAGCTGCCGGCATCTCTTTTGGAGCTGCAGCTTCCTCAGCAGGCGCCGCATCTTCAGCACTAGTTTCTCTGAATGCTTCTGCTGCTGCAGTATCTGCTTTTTTCTTAGGAGCTTTAATCTCTCCTGAAAGCATTTTCCAGTATTCTTCTTTCTTCTTCTTAGTTTCTTCTTTCCTTGCAGCTATTTTAGCTTCTTTAGCTTCTACCCATTCGTTATACATCTCCATAGCCTTCTCCTCAGAAAGTGCGCCTTTCTGAACGCCTCTCATCAAATGCTTTCTGTAGTATACTCCTTGGAATTTTAGAATAGCTCTTACCGTATTCGTTGGTTGAGCGCCTTTCATAAGCCAATCATAGGCTTTATCTCTATCTAATTCTATAGAGGCAGGTACTGTCATCGGATTATAAGAACCAATGTTCTCAATGAATTTACCATCTCTTGGCGATCTGGCATCTGCAATAATAATGTGGTAATAAGGCTTTTTCTTACGGCCTCTTCTGGCAAGTCTAATTTTTACTGACATAGGTTAAAATTTATGTGGTTAAGCCATTCCTGATAATGTCGAACATCAACAATCAGAATTTTAACGGGCGCAAAGATAGACTTTTATCTTCAAGAATCAATCTCAATGTTAGTATTATTCCTTAGAATGAAAGAAGATACTGGCTAGAGATAAGTAATTTTGGTGTATAAGTAGGACTAATCGCAAAGAAGAAAAATAAAGTAACACCTTTAATGGCCCAATACTTTGAGGTCAAACAAAAGTATCCTGATGCTATTCTATTATTTCGGGTGGGGGATTTCTATGAAACCTTTGGCGAAGATGCCATCTTGGCCTCTCAGATACTAGGTATTGTTCTTACAAGTCGGAATAATGGTGGGTCAGACATAGAATTGGCAGGATTTCCCTACCACTCCGTGGATACTTATCTTCCTAAGTTAGTCAAAGCTGGATATCGAGTTGCACTGTGTGAGCAACTGGAAAAGCCAAGTAAGGAAAAGAAAATTGTAAAGCGAGATGTCACTGAAGTTGTCACGCCAGGAGTGACAATCAATGATAGCTTACTGGCCTCTGGCCAAAATAATTTTCTTGGCAGCGTAACTAGACGGGGAGACAGATTTGGCATCGCCTTTCTTGACATATCTACGGGTGAATTTATCGTTCATCAGGGGTCAGAAAGGTCGGTCTTAAAGGTCCTTCAAAGTTTTAACCCTAACGAACTACTCTATTCAAAAGCCGAGACTAGTGAGTTGAGTGAAATGTTATCAGATGAGATTTATCTGTATGGGATGGATGAGTGGTTTTATGAGGAAGATTATAACAGACAACTTTTACTTAAGCATTTCAAAGTCCTTAGCCTAAAGGGACATGGTATAGATGACCAACCCCTACTCCAGATAGCAGCGGGAACAATATTGCATTATTTGTCTACAGTCCAGCAAAGTAATTTATCTCACATCCAGCAGTTGACTAAGTTGGATTCTGATAAATATATGTGGTTAGATAAATTCACAATAAGGAATCTAGAACTCATCAGAAGCAATCATGAATCAGGCATATCGCTGAGAGAGGTTATAGATAAGTCTTGCAGTCCGATGGGAACCCGCCTATTGTCTAAGTGGATAGTACTCCCATTAAAAAATCTAGATGAAATCAAAGAACGCCAGGACAAGGTCAGTTTTTTTGTTGAGCATGATAGCTTAAGAGATACAGTTAGAGAGATCTTGTCGTCTTTAGGAGATGTGGAACGGCTGTCCTCCAAAATTCCATTAAAAAAAATCAATCCAAAAGAGTTTGTATATATAAGTCAAGCCATTGAAAAAATAGAGTTGATAGCTGAGAAGTTAGCGTCGAGTGGTGATGAGGGCATGAAGCGATTTGTGGCCAGCCTGTTAGATTGTTCAGAGCTAAATGCTCTTATAAAATCGACTTTAGTAGATGACCCGCCGTTTTCTTTAAACAAAGGTGAAGTTATTAGGGAGGGACATATAAAGGAGCTGGATGAATGGAGGCATGTGGCCAATAATGGTAAAGAATTGTTAGCGAGTCTTCAGCAAGAAGAAATGGAAAATACGGGTATCTCTTCTTTGAAAGTTGGATTCAATAATGTCTTTGGATATTATCTGGAAGTGACTAATAGGTACAAGGATAAAGATCTCATCCCAGAAAATTGGGTAAGAAAACAAACATTAAAAAACGCAGAACGATATATAACGCCGAAACTCAAAGAACTGGAAAGCAAGATTCTTCAAGCCCAAGAACAGATATCTATTCTAGAAGAAAACGCCTATCAAGAATTGGTTGATAAGTCGGAAACTTATGTGCAAGCTCTTCTAAGAAATTCAACGCTTATAGGTGAGCTGGATTGCTTGTCATCATTTGCATATTTGGCAGAGTACAGTCAGTACATAAAGCCGGACCTAGATGAAGATTTTGTGATTGATATTAAAGGTGGTCGACATCCGGTTATAGAGACTCAACTTTCCGAAGACAACGCCTATGTGCCTAATGATGTGTACATGGACAACGAAACTCAGCAAATCATACTTATCACTGGTCCTAATATGTCAGGTAAGTCTGCAGTGCTCAGACAAACGGCGCTGATATGCTTGCTAGCTCATATGGGTTGTTATGTGCCAGCTTCAGAGGCTCGTATTGGATTAGTAGATAAAATCTTTACACGTGTAGGCGCTTCTGATAATATATCCAGTGGAGAGTCCACATTTATGGTGGAAATGAGTGAGACTTCTAGTATTCTCAATAATCTCTCTGCAAGGAGTCTCATATTGCTGGATGAAATTGGTAGAGGGACTAGTACCTATGATGGTATTTCTATCGCCTGGTCTATCGCTGAGTTTCTCCATGAGCATGACAGCTATCGTCCCAAGACGCTATTTGCGACACATTATCATGAGTTAAATCAGTTGGCGAATAGGTTTGAAAGAATCAAGAATTTTAATGTCTCTATAAAGGAGGTGGGTGATAATATCATCTTCCTCAGAAAGCTAGTGGAAGGTGCATCAGAATCTAGCTTTGGGATACATGTTGCTCAGTTGGCTGGGATGCCAAAAGCGATAGTTCGCAGAGCCAGCGAATTGCTTAAGAAATTAGAATCCAAAGCTCTAGCAGAAAAAGAAAACGTGAAGGATACGCTGCTATCTAATCCACCGCCCCCTTCATCACATCAGTTACAAATTTTCGATATGTCTTCAGAGTCAATGAAAAACATAGAAAAAATTATGCAAAATGTAGATGTGCAAGCAATGACACCAATAGAGTGTATGCTCAAACTCAAAGAACTAGAAGACTTCATGTCTAAGAACTAGATGTCTTCAAAACTCAATCATTTTCTTCTCAAAATCATCGTGCTATTATCAGCTGTCGTACTATTGATCCATTAGTTGTGCTCATCTGTAAGTTGTACACACCTGCTTCTAATTGCGCTACATTGAGAACCAGATTAACGGCCTTATTATGGACATTTTCTGTCATCACAAGTTCTCCTAAGGTGTTTGTAATTGTTACAGTGGCCTCATCTGCTTTATCCAGGATAGCATCTAAATAGACTATCGAACTCGCTGGATTTGGATGCATGGCAAAATGCTCCAAACCTTCTATATCGTCTATTGAAGTAGTCTGGCTATCGGCTTCTACATTTATAGTCATGCTCAATTCAGATACGCCACAAGTATGGGCGGTAACTAATGTGACAATATATTCGCCATATTCAGAGTATTGATGTACAGGATTAGTTTCTGTAGACATATTTCCATCTCCAAAATTCCATTCATATGACTGTACATTTCCTGCAGTTTGATTAATGAAAGAGACTTCTCTGTCTTTATTCTGAGCTATATCAAATGCACTAGTAGGAACGCCTATATCATTACTTGCTATTTCTACTCTTTCTACTGAAGTGCATCCGAAAGTATTAGATCCATAAAGGATGTAAGCACCTGCTTCTGTAACATCCAAAAAGTTATCTACGCTAAGCGTGACACCTAATCCATTAGTCCATCTATAGGCATCAAGATTTGGGTCGACAGGTTGTAATCTAATGTATCCATTATCACAGTCGAAGATTTCTGATGCTATTTCTCCTATCACTGGTAAATCAGCGTTTTCAGTAACAACAACTTCATAGATTAACTCACAGCCATTTCCATTAGATAGTGTGGCCATATATACTCCTGCATCAGATACCTCTAGTTCATTACCCGCTCCTATATTATTTCCAGACTCGTCTGACCAAATGATGTCCCATTCGTCACCAATGATTTCTGCAACCAACGTAGAAAATTGATTTGCACAATTGAGTATCGCAGGCTCAGGAAAATGGACTTGTGGTAAATCTAATTCCTGATTAATCGAAACTGACATGCTGGCCTCACACCCAGCGAGATTTGACGCCGTTACGATATAGGTTCCTGATGCAGTGACAGTTAATTGCATTCCATTACCGACTTGATTTCCATTCTCATCAGTCCATATTACATCCTCACTGTTCGCATTAGTGGCTATTGTAATGGTAGAAACTGGATGCTCACAACTCAAATCTTGGATAGGTTCTAAATTGATATATGGCAATTCTAATTCTCCAATCTCGGCGATTTGTGATTGTGTGCAGCCGGTCTGAGTATTTGTAGCTTGTAACTCGATCTCGGTTATTTCATTAATAGTTATACAAGTATTTCTACTTAGAATCTGACCCTCAGAATACCATATTTTTTCTATCTGATTTTCTTCCTCAAAGCATAACACCGCGGACTGACCTTCACAGAAATCTGTCTGACCTGTAAAGTTGGCGTTAGGTAATTCTACTTTATTGGTTACGAAAGATTCAGTATTCGAACAACCTGAAAGGTCATTAGTCAGGACAGCAGCAACTTCTGAACTCGTAGAAATTGTAATACAAGTTTCTTCACTGATCATCTGATCTTCTACAAACCACTGTACAGATTGGTTGTCAGATAAGTCTATACATAATTCTGTAAAAGACGCTGCACAGAACGAGGTGTTTCCAGTTATATTAATCTGAGGTCTTTCTTCCTCATCTACGATAATCTCAGATGCAGACGAACAGCCTGAAACCAAATTAGTCACCTTAAGAAGATAACGTCCTGCAGAACTTACTGTCACTGAGATTTGATTTGTGCTTCCAGCGAATTCACCATTCTCTGTAGACCAATCGTATTTATAATCTGATCCATGAGAGGAGCCGCTGCCAGACAGTTGGACAACTGTGTTGTTACAATCCAAACTTCCAGAGGCGGTTATGGCGGCTGTAGGCACCTCATTTTCACTTTGTACATTGACAGAAGTTGTTGCGATACAATCAGAGTTACTATGTCTTACTGTCAGCGTATATGCACCAGCTCTTGTAACGATAATGTCCTTGTGTGAGCCTACTTCTATGCCTTGGCTATCCAGCCATTGGTAAGAGATGTCTTCACCTAGACTAGAACCATTTGCTGATAATTGTACTGAGTTATTGTTACAAGAAATTATACCTGAAACTGAAGCTTGTGCTACAGGTTGTATTTGTTTCTTGATTTCTACAGATTGGACATCCATACAATTGTTGGCATCTATGGTAGACACCGTATGGATACCTTCAGTAAGGATAATTGAAGACGAATTATATGTTGCACCGTTAACGATGAATCTGTAGGGCGCTATTCCACCTTGTGGTTCAATATTGATGGATCCGAATACATCATCACATGGAATATTGTCTGTAGTTATAGTGGATAATAGAGGTGTCGGTTGATCTATATTAAATGACCTTATCGTACTGCAATTTGTTGCCGAATCTGTTATAGTCACAGTATAAGTTCCTGCATTCAAATTTCCTATACTAGATACAGATTCTCCATTGCTCCAGAGAAAATTATATGAAGCAGATCCTCCGCTCACATTAAGATTTATAGAGCCATTGGCATCTCCGTTACAGTTGACGTTATTTTGATTAGCGACTTCCACTGATAACGATGAAATAGGGTTTACAGTTATTGGACCTATGATAGCACTGTAGTTATTCTCATCTGTCATAGTCACATAATAGTCTCCGCTTTGCATCGCAGTAATATCTTGAGTGGTTTGACCAGTAGACCAGGCATATCTAATTTGACCTTCACCTTGAAAAGGGATGAGGTCTATAAGCGTCGGCTCACAATCTCCTCCAGTAATGGTATAGGTAGAATTATGCATTTGAAATGATTTCGCTGCATAAGAAGCGATTTCTTCATAGGAGGTTGCCGTCCCTTTGAATGTCTTTGTATATCCAGATGGCGAAATAACATAGATCGCAGGATATTCACTTATCTTATAATCATCTATAAACTTAGCAGCTAACTTAGCTGATGGATTATAAATGGGATAATCTATACCTGCGGACCAATCTCCATAACTGTTGGTGTCCCCGCAATCTCCAATTCCTGAAAAACAGGCCCGGGTTGTTTTTGGGTCTGATTCAAGCAGGATAGGCATCACTGCATTTTGGAGTATAGACCCCTGTGGACCATAATGTGAATATAGTTCCTGTATCTGTCCACTTTGATGAAACTGCCAGCAGGGCTCGCAATTGCTGGTGGTAATTTCTAAGATTAATGAGATGCCTTTGTCTAAATAATCATTGTAGAGGTTATGGCTGACACCTTGCTCGTCTGTAAATGTGAAATTCGGTAAAATCGTACCATCAGGTAAATTTGATAATACGGACAGACTGTAAGTCAAACTGAGTAATAGGAAAATCTTTCTCATACATTAAGTTATGTATCAGCTTTTGGGAGATTAGCAAAATACAATAACGTATAAAATTGGCTTGGCGTCCACAATTTACATATGAGACGAGAATTTAATGTGTAGACTCAGAGATAAAGTAATCTCCTTGTCTTACTTGAAACCTTTCATGCCAGGCATATTTCCAAAGTTTTGCATCATTTGATTCATGCCTTTCCCCTTAGAAAGCATATGCATCATTTTACGCATCTGATCAAACTGCTTTATAAACATGTTGATTTCATGAATATTTCTACCACATCCCTTAGCTATTCGCTTCTTCCTATTCATATTAAGAACTTCAGGATTACTTCTTTCTCTTGGGGTCATGGATTGTATAATTGACTCTACTTTAGAGAAGGCACTATCATCTATATCCAAATCTTTCAACTTGCTCATGCCCGGAATCATACCCATGAGTGATTTGAGATCCCCCATCTTTCTAATTTGATTAAGTTGGCCGAGAAAGTCATTGAAATCAAACTTGTTCTTCTTGATTTTCTTTTCTAGGCGCTTAGCTTCGGCTTCATCAAATTGGTCCTGAGCTTTCTCTACAAAGGATACGATATCACCCATGCCCAAGATACGCTGAGCCATACGGTCTGGATGAAATAAGTCTAGGTCAGACATTTTCTCTCCAGTACTCACAAACTTTATAGGCTTACCTACCGTATACTTTACGGAAAGCGCAGCTCCACCTCTAGTGTCACCGTCCAATTTTGTCAGCACTACCCCATCGTAGTTTATGACGTCATTGAACGCCTTTGCAGTATTGACAGCATCTTGACCAGTCATGGAATCCACTACAAAGAGGGTTTCTGTTGGTGTGATGGCACTCTTAATAGCGGCTATTTCATTCATCATTTCCTCATCTACTGCCAATCTACCGGCTGTATCCACTATAAGCACATCAAATCCATTCTTTTGGGCATGCATGACCGCATTTCCTGCAATGGAAACAGGACTCTTATTTTCTACTTCCTTATATATATCTACCCCTATATCTTCAGCCAAAACTGATAATTGATTGATGGCAGCAGGACGGTACACATCACATGCAGCTACCAATACTTTCATCTTTTTCTTCTCCTTAAGGAATTTGGATAATTTACCTGTAAATGTTGTCTTACCTGACCCCTGAAGCCCAGCTATAAGGACAACGCCTGGTTTACCTTTTGCATTGATACCGACAGACTGACCGCCCATGAGTTGTACCATCTCATCCATGACAATCTTAACCATGAGCTCGCCTGGCTTTACAGCCTTAAGGACATTTCTAGACCCTAGTGCTTGGTCCTTGACTTTGTCAGTGAACTCCTTGGCTATTTTATAATTAACATCGGCACTGACGAGGGCACGACGGATTTCTTTGATGGATTGAGCGATATTAATCTCAGTGATTTTGTTATTACCACTGAGACCTTTAAAGGCCTGGTCTAGTTTGTCTGTTAAATTATCAAACATGCTATCTTATTAAGTCTTGTATTAAGGCCTAAAATTAAGAAAAGTGAAGGGATGCTGATGATAAGAATTCCAATTAGGAGTATTATTGTGATTATATAAAGTTAAGGTTGCAATATTCGACTCTAAACCACATATTGCGGCTTCATATTATGCTTTATAATATATGAAACAAGCTTTATTCATACTTTTCTTACTCTTACTACCCTTCTCTAAGGTGAGCTCTATTGTTGAGCGGACAGCATTGAGTGATTCTTGGGATGGTATGTTCTTAGATATTTTCTATACCCCGCCTCAAATCGGGGAAGTCATAGATAGCTTCAATGGTATTAGTGTCTACTATAACGGAGAGCAAGGAAATGTTTTTGGAAGAAATGTAGCCGCTGGTAATTATAACTTAGGATTGAAATATCAATGTGTAGAATTCGTCAAGCGATATTACTTTATCAACTACGGACATAAGATGCCATATACTTATGGACATGCCAAGGAACTATTCGATGAATCCTTGCCAGATTTGAAGTTGAACCATAAGCGAGATTTATATCAGTTTATAAATGGGTCTGAATACAGACCACTCCCAGGTGATATTCTGGTATTTGGCCCCAACTATAAAAACCCCTATGGCCACGCCGGTATAGTGACTGTTTCCAAAGGAAAAAAAATGGAAATTATTCACCAGAATGTAGGAGAATCTACAAGGGAATTATTCATAATCTCGGAGATAAATGGAAGATTCTTTGTTGTAGACCCCGATGTTAAAGGTTGGTTGCGCAAATAAGTTAACGCTACATTGAAGCTGAGGATATACTATATAGGGAGGGATAAGAAGAATCATTTCTCTGAAGTAGAACAATTATATATGGCTCGGATTAAAAGGTACCTTCCTCTCGAAGTTATACAATTACCCGCTAAGAAATATTCTTCCAGTCTTTCTGCTAAAGAAGTTCAGGACTTAGAAGGCCAAATATTTCAAAAAGCAATGACCAAAGAGAAAAACTGTATTCTTCTAGATGAAGCTGGAAAGTCAATGCATTCTGAAAAATTTGCAACTTTCATAGAGAATAAGATTTCTAGAGGCGGCCATTCTCTTGCTTTTTTTATTGGTGGGGCCTATGGATTTTCTGATAAATTAAAAAAGTCTGGCGTCACTCTCCTATCGCTTTCATCACTTACTATGGCACATCATCTTGCCAGAGTAGTTTTGCTGGAACAGATTTATAGATCTTTTACTATTATAAATAATGAACCTTATCATAATGCATAAGCATTATAACTTTGTAGAATATATACATATCTAAAGACGCATTTTATGTCCATATCAATAGCCTTATGTATCGTTACTGGTTTGATTTCGTATCAAGGTTTCCAGAACAGGTCTATCGTAGAAAAGCTAAAACATCACCCCACCAGTGAACACCAAAAGAAGGAGTATTATAGGATGCTCAGCAGTGGCTTTGTGCATGGTGGTTGGTTACATCTCCTAATTAATCTGTTTGTCCTTTGGCAATTCGGTCCAGTGGTAGAGTATGAGTACCAGAAAGTATTTGGACTTGTTCTTGGTCCTCTGATGTTTTTATTCATGTATTTATCAGCCATTGTCATTGCCGATCTTCCTACATATCTAAAGCATAAGAATAACCCAAGCTTTGCTGCTATAGGCGCCTCTGGCGCAGTGTCAGGAGTCGTATTCGCCTATATCTTATTTCACCCTTGGGCGCAATTAGCCTTGTATGGCATCATTCCATTCAGAGCGATCCTCGGAGGCGTCGCTTACCTTGTATACTCATCATGGGCCAGTAAGAATCGTAGTGATGGTATTGACCACAGCGCCCATTTTACAGGCGCATTGTATGGGATATTATTTACGATTATATTTTGCCCAGATGTAGCTCAAGATTTTATGTCAGAACTTGTTGATGGTTTTCCTTTGGGATAAGCTATGCCTTAGATAAAAACGGGTATCTATAATCCACAGGTGGTGCAAAATTTTCTTTAATAGTTCGTGGCGATATCCATCGATACAAATTAAGTACTGAGCCTGCTTTGTCATTTGTGCCAGAACCTCTTGCTCCCCCAAATGGCTGTTGGCCTACAACGGCCCCCGTTGGCTTATCATTGATATAAAAGTTACCAGCTGCATTGCGCAGTGCATAGGATAAATCTTGTATGACATATCTATCCTTGGCGAAAATAGAGCCGGTTAATGCATAAGGCGAAGTACTATCTATTACAGGTAACAGTTCATCCAACTTGTTATCCTCATAAACATAGATAGAGATGACTGGACCGAATATTTCTTCACACATGGTTTTGTAATCTGGCTTTGAGGCTAAAATAACAGTAGGATTTATAAAATAGCCTTTCTTCTTAGAGTGCCCTCCCCCAATGATTACTTTGGCGTCTTTCGATTTTTTAGCATGGCTGATGTAGCTTGCTATTTTATCATATGCTTTTTCATCAATCACTGCATTGACAAAATTTCTGAAATCCTCCACGGGCCCGACTTTAAATGTCTTTATGTCTTTGGTTATCATTTTCTTGACAGACGGCCAAAGCGATTTTGGTATATAGGCTCGAGAAGCCGCAGAACATTTTTGGCCTTGGTATTCGAAGGCGCCTCTAACTATTGCTGTACTCAGGGAGGCTGCATCCGCACTCGGATGAGCGACGATAAAATCTTTACCACCTGTTTCTCCTACGATTCGCGGATAACTTCTGTACTGATTAATATTTTCCCCTATGGTCTTCCATAGATGCTGAAATACACCAGTACTTCCAGTGAAGTGAAGTCCAGCGAAATCTTTATGCTGGAATATGACTTCTCCTGCTTTAGATCCTTCTACAAATACCAAATTTATAACCCCGTCAGGAAGTCCAGCTTCTCTGAATATTTTCATGACATAGTGTGCAGAATAAATTTGAGACTCAGCACACTTCCAGACGACGGTATTCCCCATAAGTGCTGGCGTAGCAGGTAGATTCCCAGCTATAGCTGTAAAATTGAATGGGGTTATCGCAAAAACAAACCCTTCTAAGGGGCGATATTCTAATCTATTCCAAATGCCAGGTGAACTATCCGGTTGCTGGCTATAGATTTCTGTCATGTACCTCACATTATATCTGAGGAAATCTATGAGTTCACATACAGCATCTATTTCGGATTGGTACACGTTTTTTGATTGCGCCAACATAGTTGCTGCATTCATTTCTGCTCTGTAAGGACCAGCGATAAGGTCAGCAGCCTTAAGGAAGATAGCCGCTCTATCTTGCCATGGTGTTGCCGCCCATTTCTCCTTAGCCTCCAGGCTTGCATTTATAGCTTTGGTGATATGGGTTTTGTTTCCTTTGCTATAAGTACCTAAGGTATGTTTGTGATCATGCGGAGGAGAAAGCTTTTCTTTTTTCTTTGTTCTTATTTCTTCACCACCTATAAACATAGGCACATCTATTTTTGTAGCCCGCATTTTTTTCAGTGCTGCTTTAACCGCAGTTCTTTCTGCACTTCCTGGCGCATAGCTTAAGACTGGTTCATTTTTCGTTTCTGGTACTTTATAGATAGCGTTGGACATTTAAGTTTGTTTTGTTTATTTATAATATTTGGTTGTGAGGTGTTTATTGATGAAATCTGGCACGAATTCACTCACGTTTCCTTTTCCTTTAATAATCTCCCGAACGATCGTACTACTTATGTGACTCATATTCGGTTGAGAAATGAAGAATACAGTTTCCAGACCTTCTCCTATTATATTATTGAGTTGGGAAATTGTTTTTTCATAATCGAAGTCGGAGGCATTCCTAAGACCTCGAATGAGATATCTTGCTTCTACTTTTTTTGCGAAATTGACTGTCAATCCCTTGTAAGT
>CAZIMH010000064.1:0-12780 GCA_964540155.1 uncultured Saprospiraceae bacterium | reverse complement strand
GTTAGGTTTTCTCGTGGTTCTTCGAAGATGAGTAATCTAAAATCCTTGTCAAATATTCTGACAAATTCTCCATGCTCATATACGATAACTCTGAACCGATTGAGGAGTTCAGGATTTTTCTCAAATTCCAACTTAGACCAATCCTTTACCTTTTGCACCTCATGTTCTAGATTAGAGACAGGTAAGTGTCGAGGCATTATAAGGTTCACACTTTTTCCAGTTATAGAATATCGGATACTATTTCTTCGCTCCCTCTTAATCTTAATAGGGATCATAATATCCTCATATATCATAGAAGTCTTCAGAAGATAACTTTTACATACTTTTCATCACCTTTACCAGTGCCTTCACGCTTGAGAGCTCCATGGCATTATATACAGAAGCTCTAAATCCACCCACTGATCTGTGTCCCTTGATGCCGACGATGCCTGCTTTTTTGCATTTGGCTAAGAATGATTTTTCCTTCTTAGGGTTAGTGAGATTGAAGGTAATATTCATTTGTGAACGATCCCTTTTCGCGACAATCCCTTTGAAATTTGGATTGTTGTCTATCTCTGAGTATAAAAGCTGAGATTTCGCTTTATTTCTAGCTTCCATTGCTTTTACACCACCCTTTGATTTTACCCATCTAAGATTGAGCATCATGACATAGATAGGGAATACTGGCGGGGTATTAAATGAAGAATTTTTGGCGATGTGTGTTCTATAGTCCAGCATCGTCGGAAGGTGACGTCCTGTTTTGCCAAGCAACTTTTTCTTCACGATAACTAAGGTAGAACCGGCTGGTCCCAGATTTTTCTGAGCACCAGCATAGATGAGTGCATAATCTGTGACTTTAATTTTTCTGCTGAAGATATCCGAACTCATGTCAGAGATAAATAGCTTATTGGTTTTTGGTAATTTCTTTAGCTGGGTCCCGAAGATGGTATTATTACTTGTCACATGGACATATTTCATCCTACTTGACACCTTGTAATCTCTAGGGATGTAAGAAAAATTCTTATCACTAGAAGACGCTAGCACTTTTAGGTCACAGTAATTTTTGGCTTCCTTCATGGCCTTAGTTGACCACGTACCAGTATCTAAATACCCAACCATGTCTTTTTTCTTGAAGAGATTCATGGCGGACATAACAAATTGGGTACTGGCACCCCCTGTCAAGAATAAAACAGCATAATCATCAGGGACACCCAGCATCTCTCTTATCAGGGACTCTGTCTCCTCCATGATTGCTGTAAACTCTGGACTTCTGTGAGACATTTCCATGAGAGAAAGTCCTTTATTTTTGTAGTTGAGCGCAGCTTTAGCCGCATTTTTTTTGACTATTTCAGGAAGTATCGATGGTCCGGCAAAGAAATTATGCTTCTTCATGTCTAAGTTTAAATTGAAAATTAGGTACAATATTACTATATATTTTAATGTTTATTCCCTTGACACAGGGCATATAACAATCCATTTTATTCATTTTTTAGCATAATGCTTTATCGATCGCTCAAGCTCGATATAATTGGCTATTTTTGATTCAGTTTGCTTGATAGGACCTTCCAAAATAGCTACGCTTTAATAGGTCACTTTGATGGACATTTAAAACCTGAAGAATTCATGAATTACAGCGCTCTTAGCAAATCAATTTTAGTTGTCGTTTCGTTCGCCTTTGTCACTAATCTGTCTGCACAGATTGGCCAACGCTTATTGGAAGTGACTCAGAGAGAAATGATTAATGTCAGTAGCCAAACACTAGGTGGAGGCGGTTTCTATGCAATCAATGCATTTGCAGACCCAACCTTTAATGAGCCAGATAGTGTCGGTATTAATGTCACACGACATGACTCCAAAGGAGATATGACTTGGACTTTTGACGTCATTGTAGATGATGCAACATATTCCTTAGATAACAGATCTGTGGAAAGCACTCGCCTCGAAAGAGATACGCTAATGATTGTAGTCAGTGATGCTACCTCAGAAGGTGATGCAGGGGATAAGTATTTAATAAAAGTAGATCCAGAAGGCGGCGTGGTTTGGTCTCAGGTCATCAGCGACCTTGATGAAGAAGATAACACCAGCAGTTATATTTCTAACCCTAAAGTGCTTTCTGGATTAGATGGACTTTCTCTAAATTACTTTGCCACTCACGATGCTGGCGATACCGTTGGTATTCATAGAGAAGAAATAGACAACGAATTCACTACCCTGACAAGTCAGTCCTATTATGCGATGACACTTGACAGTCTAGATAGCCTTATGGTTGATATCAGCATCACAGATGTAGAAATGTCGATAGATTCTGGTTTTGTCTTGTCCATGGCTGTAGGAGACGATAGCAGAAGGGTGGGTATGATAGACTTAGATAGTCTAGGCGTACCGCGCCAAGCCATCAGTTTAATGCCAGTAGATTCACTAGATTTTACTGTAGAACTTAATGCCATTGCACCCTTAGATGACTTTGGATATGTCGCTGTAGGGTTTTGCCAACATGATGCCTTTCCTAGAAGTATCGTCGTCAGACTAGACTCTTCCCTTAATGTGGTTTGGTCTAGAATGTTAGATATGGACAATGCACAAAACATTGCAGGAGATGTAATCATTTCAGCAATGGGAGAGATTGTAGTAGGGGGTAGGTATCTAGACAACACAAATTTTATGTCAGCCAATTACGCCATATTCATGGATGCTGATGGAGAGGTCATTAATTCTGCGAGATACCAAAATGAACATTCATTTTTTGCGGCCATCATGAGTGGCGTCAATCCTGGTATCGACTTATCTAATGACAATTTCAATATGTCTATTAATATGACGACCACAGGAGTGCCAAGTTTTGGTAGATTGGATGGCTTTGCGCCAATATGGATTGGGATGGATCAGATGGGTGGTGCTTTTTGCGAAGATTCATTGACAGTGAGTTTTATGGACTTACCACTTATGAGGGATACGCTTGGCATACGCAATACATTACTAGCTCAAAGAGATACCTTAGAGATACAACAAACAGATTTTTCTCGATATGATCTTTTGGTACTGAATCTAGAAGATACTTTATTCTGTCCACAGGACCCTGTGATTTTCACCCTAGATGCCACTCTGGAAGGGGCGACAGGTTATATGTGGAGTACGATGGAGACTACGCCAATGATTACAGTGATGGAACCTGGAGAGTATTCTGCGACTGTTACCATAGGGGAGCAAATATGTTATATTCTATGTGATACGACCAATATCATGCAACAGATGTTTCCAGTGATATCTCTTGGTTTACAAGATGATCACTGTGAAAATAGAGAGCTGACTTATTTTGCTGGTTCTTCTACAAATATAGCAGGAGGTGTAATCTGGACTGATGTAAATGGAGATACAATTTCCACAGAACCGTCATTGACGGTGCCATCCGAGCCGGGCACGACTTTCCAAGTACAGATTATAGATGATTGTGACAATCCAGCAGATACAGTGTTCACCGTTCCTAATCTCTTCCCGCCTGATAATGCCAGTATTGGTTTTGATGCGAGTCGATTGTGTGATGATGGCGTACTAGCCTTGGTGGCCAATTGGGATGATGGAGTACAAGATTTATTTGCATTCATGTGGGGAGATGGACAGACTACACGGTCCATAGATATTGACGTGATGCAAGCCGGTGATTTTGTAGTTACAGTCACAGATGCTTGCGGACATACTTCTATAGCGACGCGTACGATTACTGCAGACCAATTCGAAACGCCAAATCCCACTGTAACGATAGCAGATAGTCCTGTCAATTGTGATCAGAATGAACCGACAATTACCTTGACGGCTGAAATAGAAGACGTACCGCCACTATTCGAGAATGCGGTGGAGATAGAATGGAGTACGGGAGTGATGAATTCTGAGTCAATCATAGTGAATGAACCAGGCACTTTTTCGGTGACAGTGACAGTCTGTGATTCGGTTAGAGTCGCGTCTATTGATGTGGTAGATATGTTGGATGTAATACCTCCGACCGTAGATATTACTGCAAGTGATTTTAGTCCAGATATTTGTGCTATTACCTTAACGGCTAATGCAACAGTGTCAGCGGAAGGTGTAGATGTTGTATCTTATCAATGGTCCACTTTACAAAATGGCCCAGCTATTAGTGTAGAAACCCCCGGCACATTCACTGTGACGGTTACTGATATGTGTGGCTCTACAGCTATGCAATCCATTGTATTGACCGAGGATGACTTTAATGCAGAAGCACCTACTATAACAATTAATCCTGATGCTTTAAATCCGACATTCTGTGGATTGATTCTTAATGCTGAAACTACTGTAGGTCCAGGTGCAAGCATTCTGAGCATAGTATGGACGCCATTTTCTTTAGGAGGAAGTATAACAGTGACAGAACCCGGAATATATTCTGTAACGGTTTCTGATAACTGTGCTAGGACTGCAGAAGCTACTATTACTATATCAGAAGAACAACTAGATTTTCCAGATCCAACGTTTGATCCTGTAACCGGTATTACCTCTTCGCTGAATGAAGAATGTGAACAAGTGCTTACGGCCACACCTACTTTAGGTGCACCAGGGCTTCCTATCGCCACTGTAGAATGGAGTACTGGTCAGACAGGTCAATCAATATCTGTGACAGAGCCTGGTACATTTACAGTAACAGTTACAGATAATTGCGGTGGTACAGGAATCGGAGAAATCGAATTGCCTGCGCTTGGAGATTCATTACAATTTCCTAATATCTTTTTTCCAGATACCAGACTAGCTGTAGGCGGCTTTGAGGACAATAATACCTTTGGTCCCTTTATAGAAAGTTGTCCACAATTGTTTGCAGATTACAACTTACAAGTTTTCAATAGATGGGGTAAAAGGGTATTTGAAACCAACTCTGTAGAAGACCGCTGGAGTGGCAGTTTAAACAATCAAGGAGAAAGACTAGAAGAAACAGTCTATTTCTGGCAAACCACCTATAATGGCCTTTCGGACCACGGCAGTGTGACCTTAGTCAGGAATAATTAGATATACTTTAATTAAGAAAAAATAAAATGGGATTGCTATATCAGCAATCCCATTTTTTGTATTGTAGTTTTTTATTTGGAATGCATTCTTTCCAGAAGTCTGCTGGTAATATCAAGAAAGTCTGACTCCGTAATAATACCTACCAACTTCTTGTTTTTAACAACTAGTAAGCTTCCTACTTTATTTTTTCGCATCATTTTCATGGCTTCCATAATCGTAGCCTCAGGTTTGACGGTAAGTGGCTTTACTATCATGATATCTTCTGCCACTGCAGAACTTTGATTGCCTTCTATTTTCTTAAGTAATTGTCTTGTAATAAGTCTGGAGGTCACGAGACCTTTTAGATTACCTTCGGCATCTTCTACTGGCACATACCTGATCTTACGCCAATCCATAATTTCCCCTACCAATTCTATGATGTCATTAGGCTCTACTGTGAAGAGATCCGTTTGCATAAATTCCTCCACCTTCAGCTCTAATGGCCTGTACTCTCCTAGGTCAACCAAATCAGCTTTCTTCCACTTGTGTACAGGGAGATTCTTTTTTTGATTCTTCATAATTGCATTAGTAAGGGCAGTCAATGTTTCGTCTTTAGAGACTTTTTGTTTGAGAAGATGAGAGTAAGAGTCTAGCATCCAGATGGCGCCATTGGTTTTCTTTTTGACACGTTCTTTTATAATGCCAAGATAATTACTGATGTCTGTTTTATTTATTTTACAATGTTTGAGTCCCGCCTCAGCTATAGGGAGTAATTCTTTTGATATCAGTTCTTTGACAGAGAATTTCTTTCCTTTTATCCAGGTAAATTCCGCCTCCAATCCCACTCTAGCTGCACGACCAAAGTTATCTCTGAGAGCACCAAATTCGATTTGCTTTCTTATATCTGGGTAGGCCTGTTCCATGCCTTTCATTGCGCCTAACCAGAAGACGGCATTGGCCATCATGTCAGGTACGGATGGACCTGCAGGCATAACTCTATTCTCTATTCTTAGGTGCGGTTTTCCATTAGGACTGATGCCATACTGCGGTCTATTCCATCTGTATACTGTAGAATTATGTACGAGTAAAGCATGTAGCTTAGGGGCAACTTTGCGCCGGATATCTTCCCAGCTATTGCTTTCTACTTCAGAACTTAGGAGCACCTTGAATCTAGCGATATCATCCCTATAGATTTCTAGTATAGAATCATTGACCCATTCCTTCCCAAAGGAAACGCGTGTACTCTGCTCACGCATATGTTCATGTGTAGTCCTTGTATCTAATGCCTGCTCGAAAGTCGCTATCCTCGATTCATGCCACAACCGCTTCCCAAATACAATAGGTGAGTTGGCTGATACAGCGATGGATGCAGCCGCAAGCGCTTGTGCATTATTATACATCATCACATATGAAGAAGGATCTACTTGTAAGTGTACCTGAAAACTGGTATTAGCAGCTTCTAGCAAAGGAGTATCATGTTTGACAAATAGTTCGTCGATACCCAGTAGCTTTAACTCTACATCTTTGCCTAAACCTAATTTCTTTATAGCATCTATAAGCGCAAAGTATCTCTTTCTAGGTGTGAGATTTTCCTGATTTAAATTGAATTTCTGTAAGGTGGGCAGTATACCTGTAAGGATATAAGTGGCATCAAATTTAGTCAGCGTTTTCTGCAACGCAGTGAGATATCCATTAATCTCTTTTTCCATAAGACGAAAGTTGCCGCCTTTGAATCGTCTTGGTTGCAAGTTGAATTCTAAATTGAATTGGGCTAGCTCACCATCGAGCCATTCAGGATGCTTCATCTTTTCCTGCACCTCCATGGCTATATTCCTTGGTTTCAATGTCTGATTGTCTACGACAACCATCTCTACCTCCGCTCCAAATCTCGTAATCCCAGATTCGAACCAGTCGTGCTCCAGCATATATTCTAGAGACCGCACATCGGTTAGTAATGATTGGATGAAGGCATTGCGCTGTTGCTCATTTTTGACACTTTCAACAGTTTGGGTTCCCATCGATGTTTTGTTTTCTTATAAATATAGTCAGAATTCAATCTGCTATTAGGAATCCAATGATTATTATGAACCATACTATAAGATTATATATTCATTATGCGTTATGATGAGATAATCTCTAACAAGCGTCTATGACAATTGCCAGAAAGTATTTATTCCTAAGTTTAATTCTAGGTATTCTTGTTACATCTACAAGTTGTAACAGAAATGAAGCCACATTTATAGTCGACACCTTTGTAGAGATGATAGTGCCTGCAGGAATCTCATCTGATAGAATACTTACCCTTCGCCAAGCAGTGCCCATTCCGCTTTCTATAGCGCTGGAAATTAATAATGTAAATGAAAACGACTTGGTCGGCATACATGGTTCATTAGGATTTGTGGCGCCGCGTATTATGGTAGAATCTGATCTCAATTTTATCAATGAGATAGAGATAGATGTCCTAGACCCTGTTGCTGTAGAAGACCTGGGTCTACAAGATCCCAATGTTGGGGGCTTAGAAATCTTCCACTATGTTCAGAGAGACTTCAATAGTAGGACCTCAATAGATTTGACACCATCGTTACCGAATGTACAAGAATTGGTCAGAGATGATATGGCCTATCTGCAGATAGAGATGTCATTTAATAGCCCACCACCAGCGAATTTTACGATGTTATACCAACTTCAATTAGGGGTCTTCGAAGAGACGCCTTAACTATAAACTGTCTGTACTTCTACCCTTTGCAGAAGATAATTCGTCACGGAGTATTTATATTGCGATTGATTAAAATATGAGTTAAGTGATGACTTTCAGAACGTCTGTTTTAATAATCTTTTCATTTTCGTTAATCGCAATACTTGCGGTTCCTAGCTCAGCGCACTCACAGGAGCAAGGCATCTTTTCTGGCGGATTCCAGTCTAGCACCAATCTGTTTATAAGAGATTCCCTTATCGGTGCAGCCAACATCCCACAGTATGATAATGAGCTCATAGGAACACAAGCTTGGTTAGATCTTGGGTATGCATACAAAGGGTTTGACTTGGGACTTCGGTTTGATATGTTCAATAATTCCAATTTATTAAACCCCACACAATCTTACACAGATGAAGGCATAGGTCGATTTCATATTGCCAAATCACTAGACAAGCTAAATATTCGCGTAGGACATATCTATGACCAAATTGGCAGTGGAATTATATATAGAGCTTATGAGGAAAGAGCCTTACTGATAGATAACGCGTTACTAGGCGCAAGAGTCATTTATGATATTAATGATAACTGGGAGATTAAAGGCTTTGCGGGAAGACAGCGATTTTTATTTGACACCTATGAACCTACAATCAGGGGCGGTAGTATAGAAGGATTTGTAGATCTTAATAAAGACACCACAAGTAATAAGGTGATTACTTTGGCCCCAGGTGCAGGATTTGTTAATCGCACACTGAATAGAGAAACCGTGGATGCCATCGGTGCGGCCATCAGGAATTATGTACCAGAAGATCAGTTTGAGCTCTTGTCTAATACCTATTCTTTTACCTTTTTTAATACGCTTACCGCTGGGCCCTTTTCATTGTTCACTGAAGTATCACAAAAAACATCCGAAGCTTTTTTTAACCCAGATGTAACGCTTAGACAATTAGCGGGTCCACCCATTCCTGGAGGCTGGGTAAGAGAACGCGGACAGATATATTATGGAAGTCTGAGTTATGCTGGACATGGGCTAGGGATTACACTGGAAGCAAAGCGAACACAAAATTTTGATTTTAGAGCAGATCCTCAGCTCAGTCTGCTTCAAGGCCTGATCACCTTTATACCGCCAATGAACAGAGCCAACACCTATAGATTGACAGCGCGGTATTCTCCAGCTACCCAGACCTTAAGCGAGCAAGCTTTTCAGGCAGATGTAAGATATAGAGTCAATAAAAAGTTGTCATTACTCGCCAACTATTCATTTATAAACACAATAGAAGGAGAAAGGCTTTTTAGAGAAGTTTTTACTGAAGTACAATACAAATACAAAAGGAAATGGCAAATCAAGGGAGGCCTTCAGTTGGTCAACTATAACCAAGAACGATATGAAATAAAACCGGAGGTACCCATCGTAGAAACGATTACCCCATATGTAGACTTTCTGTACAAAATAAGCCGAAAAAAATCTGTTCGCTTTGAGTTGCAATATTTGCTGATAGGGGATGATGAGAGTGCCGGACTAAAGCAAGATTATGGTGATTGGCTATTCTTTTTAGTGGAGTATGCTGTAGCCCCTAATTGGTCTTTTGTCGTTTCTGATATGTACAATAGTTCTCCTGGAAAGAATACACCTATTGGCGATAATGGTGAACGTGTTCTGCTGCACTATCCTAGATTAGATATATACTATACTAAGAGAGCAAATAGATTGTCATTATCTTATATAAAGCAGGTAGAGGGTATCGTGTGTAACGGGGGTGTTTGCAGACTGGAACCAGCATTCAGCGGCATCAACCTTTCCATAAATTCTACTTTCTAGAAAAAATTAGATTAGATATTATGAGCAATAAAGTTTCCTTATTTCTTCTGATAATAATGATTGTATTATCGTCATGCGAAGAACAACCCATACCTATACCCGACCCTGTAATTCCTGCAGAAGGAAGAGTTATCTTATTGGAAGATTTGACTGGGGTGCAGTGTGTGCCCTGTCATAATGCCAATCTATTTATAGAAGCCCTCTTAGAAGCAACTGATGGCGCCGTAGTCACCTATGGCATACATGGAGACCTCCAGTCAGAGCCTCATACAGAAAGCAGATACGACTTTAGATATCCTGACGCGGCTTCACTCGAATTTTCTGTCGATTTTCTAGGTAAGCCATCGGCGTTATTTAATAGAGTGGTACAGAATAATGGTCGCGAAGCACAGACCAACCCTGCTACGTGGCAAGCCTTTGTAGATGCAGAATTATCCAAGCCTCAGGTTATGGAAATCCTCATAGAGACAGCTTTCGATGAAAGTTCTAGAAGAATAGATATCGAGGTGACCGCTATAGCACTGGAAGACATACCTGGCCAGACGAGTATCCATATGGTCATTACAGAAAGTCACCTCTTCGATGTACAATCCACACCGCCACCCGATGGCATCGTCATAGAGTACGAGCACAATCATGTGATGAAGGCCAGCCTAACAGGCCTCCAAGGCGATTTTCTATCGGAAGGAATGCAGGAGAACGAACCCATAAGAAGAAGCTATAGTTACACTTTGCCTGAAGCTTTTGATGGTGAATGGAATCCTGATAACATAGATATTGTTGCTTTTGTGACCGCCGCAGACAGAGCCAATGAAGTCCAGCAAGCAGCACAGTCTAGATTAAGGTCCTAGTGTAATTAGTAAGCCACACTTCTAACAACTATCTTTGCCGACTGATTTATAAATGAATATTCGTACATGAATCTATCGTACAAATGGTTAAAGAGATATCTAGACATCGAGATATCTATAGAATCGCTTTCTGAAATTCTGACGATGATTGGTCTAGAAGTGGAAGGCATAGAGAAAGTAGAAACAATCAAGGGTGGCCTCAAAGGCATCGTGGTTGGGTATGTGGAGCAGTGTGATAAGCACCCTAATGCAGATAAACTATCAGTTACAAAAGTCAATATTGGGGAGATAGAGCACAAGCAGATTGTTTGTGGCGCGCCTAATGTCGCTGCGGGCCAGAAGGTATTAGTGGCTACTGTTGGTGCCACCTTACATCCTGCTGACGCCGACCCTTGGAAAATCAAGAAAGGAAAAATAAGAGGCGAAGTTTCTGAAGGGATGATTTGCGCTGAGGACGAGTTGGGCCTTGGGACAGATCATAGTGGGATTATAGTATTGCCTGATGATGTACCTATAGGCAGTCTAGCCGCGGATTATTATAATATCTCAGACGACTATGTATTCGATATAGGATTGACACCTAATCGATCAGATGCGACCTCACATCTTGGGGCAGCTAAAGATTTAGCCGCCTATCTGAAAATCCACAAGAATTGGAAAGAATCGGTCAAAGAGCCTATTGTGACTGATTTCAAAGTAGATGTGGATAAGCCTGCTATAAAGGTGGTGGTAGAAAATGAAGCACAGTGTCCACGATATACAGGCATCTCATTGTCTGATGTTAAAGTAGGACCTTCACCACAGTGGATGAGAGACCTCCTTGTTTCTGTAGGCGTCAGACCCATTAATAATATAGTAGACATCACCAATTTTGTCTTGCACGAACTAGGGCAGCCCTTACATGCCTTTGATCAAGATAAGATTCAAAATGGTGAGATAAGAGTTAAGAATCTTCCTCAAGGTTCTAAATTTCTAAGCTTGGATGAGCAGGAAAGAACCTTAAGGTCTGATGACCTGATGATATGTGATGGAAATGATAATCCGATGTGTATTGCTGGCGTCTTTGGAGGGTTGAATAGTGGCGTTACAGAGAATACAACAAATATCTTTTTAGAGTCTGCACACTTTGCGGCCAGCGCTGTCAGACAAACAAGTACACATCATTTGCTAAGAACAGATGCGGCTAAGATATTCGAAAAAGGCTCCGACCCTAATATTACCGTCTATGCACTGGAACGTGCCGCCTTGCTTATGAAGGAATATGCAGGCGCAACCATAGTATCGGAAATTACAGACCATTATCCTAAGGAAATAGCACCAGTAGAAATTCCAATTGGGTATGTTAAAATCAATCGGGTCATCGGCACAGAGTTAGAGAAACAAGAAGTGCATGATATTCTCAGAGCAATGGAGATGGAGTTAAAGCCGGTGGATGAAGATACCCTCATCGTAAAGGTGCCAACCAATAAGGCTGATGTAACTAGAGATGTGGATATTATAGAAGAGATACTTAGAATCTATGGTTTCAATACGGTGCCTATACCGACCCAGCTTAAAACAACCATCAACCACGAAGACCATCCCAACGAAAGACAGATTCGCAAAGCCATTGCAAATATGCTGGCCTCTCATGGCTGGAGCGAAATGATGGGGATGTCACTGATAGAGTCTGCGCATTTTGACCAAGAACGCGATGACCTTATCTATATTAATAATACCAGTAATATTCACCTAGATATCATGCGGCCTAACGCGGTCGTGAGTGGTCTGCGTTCTATAGCTCATAATCTCAACTATCAGCAAACGGATCTTAAGTTATTTGAATTTGGACGTACCTACAGAACAGAGAATGGAGAGAATAAGGAGCAAGCCTTTCTAAGTTGTTTTCTGACGGGTAACGATACGCTAAAGGGATGGGCTACCCCTGGCTCATCTGTAGATTTTTATGTAATCAAAGGATGGGTGGATAGAATTCTAGAGCGGCTAGGAGTACAAGGTTTTCAGACCAAGGTGTTTGAACCGATGGAATCAGATGACCATATTTATTCAGAAGGGATGCAGTATCACCGAGGAGATCAGGTAATGGTCAGATTCGGAAAGTTATCAAGAAAGCTCCTTAAGAAAATGGATATAGGCGTACCCGTATATTATGCAGAGTTTAATTATAAATCTCTGCTTAAATCAGCTCGGAAAAACAAAACAAAGACCTCTGTGATTAGTAAGTATCCGTCTTCAGAGCGGGATTTATCATTGGTCCTGGAACGGAAAGTGACCTTTGAAGATATTCTGAGAGTGACGGCTAAGACAGACAAGAAACTTATACAAGAGACGACCCTCTTTGATGTGTATGAGAATGCAGAGCAATTAGGAGAAGGTAAAAAAGCCTATGCGGTCAAATTTCTCTTCCAAGATGCCAGTAAGACCTTGTCAGACAAGGAGATAGATAAGGT
>CAZIMH010000063.1:0-12793 GCA_964540155.1 uncultured Saprospiraceae bacterium | reverse complement strand
TTTTAGTATTTGTTGTAAGTCGTAGAAGGAATCTATAAAATTGGCTACTGTTTGGTTAGCACCTATTGATGTCTTGACGAGCTCAAAGGTCACCAGTAGCCAAGCATTATCTTATTTGTTAATATTTCCAGCTACTGAATAACATCTTCTTACATTTAGCGTTAAGTAAGTATTCCTACCTGAAGTAACATTTTCATTCAACCGTTTTACTAACCACTAAGCTAAGATCAGCATGAAACACCTATTACTAGTACTACCTCTGTTATTTATCATTAATTCTGCATCGGCTCAGCTTGTAGCGTCCTCAGATGATTTTGTTATGAAACGGGTCAATTATCTGAAATCTGAATTCAATTTAGATGAGGCTACCACAACTTTGCTAGCTAAGAAGCTCTACAGAATAAAACCTCAGCATTCAGAGGCTGACTGGCATATAACACGTAAAGCCTATGAGCAAGTATTGTATGAGGTGCTCGATTTAGGTTCACTCAGGAGATTGTCAGATAAATTAGAGATAGAGGTTCATTGCTTTGCCCCTGAAGTGATTGATATAAAGGTGGCTGGGCCTGAAGAGTCAGATGCAGCGCATGAAATTAATCTTTCGCCTAATCCAGCTAAAGACTACACCAGAATTAACTATGAAGTTGGCTATGATAGCCAAATCTCTATTGTACTTATGAATGACCTCGGTCAGAAAATCAGGACGCTTGTAGACACTTTCCATAAAGAAGGCAATTATGAGTATATGCTAGAGACGATAGACTTACAGAGTAATTTGTATCTGGTAGTGATGAGAGATGGTAAGCTAGCTATCAGCAAAAAGCTTGTTGTCCAAAAGTAAAGGCCATATTGAAAGACGAGCGACCATATAAGCCCATTGCTTGTGACTATGTAGATTATATAGAACACCTGGCGACGCTGAAACAGAAATCAGACCTTCTCTATAGAAATGGAGAAGAAGTGCTTACCCGAAAGGATGAGTGGATAAAGACTTGGGAGAATAGGGCAGGCGTGGAGTACATGATTACAAAAAGTGGCCTAGAGATTCGTTTAGATGATATTATCTCCATTAATGGAAAGTCTCCTGATGGAACTTGCGAGTTATAGGCTCGTCAGATAAGGTAGACGCGGACCTTTTTCTTCTTAAGTCGGGTGTTATTGAGCTTAGAAATGGCGGCCTTAGATTGTGCGGTTTTTATGCCGACGAATGCGCAGTCTTGCTTTAATTCTATTGCTCCTAACTCATCTTTATTTAATTCAGCTTGCTTAAAAAAGAAACCAGCGATATCACCTTTGGATATTTTGTCTTTTCTACCACCTGATATAAATAGGGTAGACCACTCTGTCTGAGGTGGAATTTTATCAATAGTTAAAATCTCCTCTTCTGGATTATCAATGAAATCGGGTAAGGCATCCCCAGTCCACTTGAGCAGATAAGCGGTCCCTTCTAGATGCATTCTCGCCGTACGACCATTCCTATGTATCCATTCCTCTTCTCGCAGAGGTAGGTGATAGTGTAAGATGTAATCCAAGGCAGGAATGTCTAGACCCCGAGCTGCCAAATCAGTAGCTAGTATCACCCTATAGGTGCCATTTCTGAATTTGATAAGGGCCCTTTCTCTGTCCTTCTGCTCTAGCCCGCCATAGAAGCATCCATGCGGTATGCCTTCTTCAGTCAGTCGCTCACTAACACGTCTTATGGAATCTTTGTAATTGCAAAACACAATCCCAATTTTTTGTCCCAAGTGAGATAGGGCAGAGACGAGGGTGTCCAGCTTATCCTTCTCAGGAGAGCTTATCATCTTGACAGTCAGTTTCGGTTTGTCGCTGCCAAGGTGATTTAGCTTAACGGGCACACGTAAATTAACAAAGGAAGGAATCTGAACATTATGTGTAGCCGAGGTCAGCACTTTTATTTTGCAGTCTTGCAGTTCGCTCAGAATAAATTTTAGTTCTTTCTCGAAGCCTATCTCTAAAGACTTGTCGAACTCGTCCAAAACCATGGCCTTAATGTGCTCTATAGAAAAGCTTTCTCTTCTAAGGTGGTCAGCTACCCGCCCAGGCGTGCCTATAAGGATGGCAGGCTTATGTTTGATATGAATTCTGTCTTTAGAAAAAAATTGACCACCATAAACGGCATTTATTTTATAGCCCGACCCCATATCTCTAGCGACCTGTTCTATCTGAAGGGCTAACTCTCTCGTAGGACATAGAATGACCAGCTGCACTTCATCTAAGTCTGGATCTAACTTTTCGAGCAGGGGTAAAAGAAAGGCCAGGGTCTTTCCCGTTCCAGTAGGCGATAATAGAATCACTTCATCATTATGCGCGATGGCATGGTGGGCATCTAGCTGCATCTCATTGAGCTGAGCGATGCCAAGTTTTTTGAGTATGTCTGCTTGGGATTTGATGGGGCGAAGATAGGGAAAAGGAAGGGAGGATGTTATTCTAATGGTTAGAGTGCATTTAAGTTCTAGTTTTAATTGGAATAAAGTGGTTGCTTAGAATGTAAATTTTAGCTCCTCTCTTAATCCCACTTGATTAAAATCATCCAACCCATCTTTATCTATAAACCCGATTCTCGGATACCCACCCGTTGTCTGTCCATCCCGCAGGACAACAATAGGAAGGCCAGAAGGAGGTAGCTGTATATGTCCAGGAAGAACGGGAACACTGTCTTGTAAATTATCTTGCGTCGTGAGTGAGGGTCCTGACAGGCGGGCACCCATGCGATTGCTATTAACAGATTTTGCCCAAGTGGCTGATGTGAGATTTTGCTTTGATTCGTCAGTAAGTAAGTGATATTCTGGTCCTTTAATTATTGGAATATTTGATGCGAATACGCGTGGATTTACTTTGGAGGACTTGAGTTCAATTGAACTCTTTTTCCACTTTATTATGTCATCCTTTTGAAAGGGTTTTCCCCCTTGATGTCCAAGTTTGGCTGGTGGGTAGACACTGCAAGAGTCATATGAAAGCGTTGTTTCTATATCACCTTGGATAGCGATATAGGCATAGAGGTGGGCTGTTGCAAATTTGGATGAGAGAATATCTCCTTCCTTGATAATTAGTGCAGTGTTTAAAGGTGTTGCTTTGCCATTTATAGCCCAAGCCATAGGGCTGCCTGTAATAGCAATAGTAGTTGGGTTGTGGAATTTTATAGTTGGGCCAGACAAACAACATTCTATTACAGGGTTACTGCCTAGGTTGCCGATTATGACGTTGGCTAAGTTCGCCGATTGTCGGTCCATAACGCCTGATGGTGGGATGGCATAATAAGACATACCTAGTCTGCCTTGATCCTGCAGAGAAGTATAGAGTCCTGGCTTGATGAATTCGCAGCTAGGCATGGGATTCATTGTATTGGGTTAGACTTAAGTTATTCTCCTCTAAATGATTATATATCTCATGACTTACAGACGAAAATTTGATTTGCGTGCCTATGGGTAATTTGCCGACTATATCGTCGATATTGATATTAATTGGTGTCTTTGCTAATACATGCCAACCCCCTGGACTAGGCGTATTGTATATCCCTAGATACGGGCCGCCAATGGCTATGGAACCCGACGCTACCCTTTTGGCGGGTATACTTTTACGTGGCATGAAATACATTCTAGGTATTCCCTTTATATAAAAGAAGCCAGGCATAAATCCAAACATGCTAATGGTGAATGAGGTTTGTTCGATTAGTGTGCTGAGGTCTGCAGTTGATTTTATTTGATTATTGCTATTAGACGCTGAATAATGCGCCAATACTTTCTCTATGTCGTCTGATTCACTTATGACAAATGGAATGTGGATTTGTTTGTTGTTGTGATTGTCAGATGAATGATACTCTTGTGACAATTGACCTAAATTTCTTTGGCTAAATTGTTCATTCGTTACTAGGCATATTTCTTTCTCTGAGGCTATAACTTCTATGCACCAGGGATAATTACACTTATGTATATGTGACGCAAAATGAGTAAGGTCCAGTTCGCCTTCGTCCAGGGATATTATTAAGTGATTAGCATATCTGTTTACCCTGATTATAGAATCATCTACACGCAGTAATGTGGACCTCATTTTCAGTCATATATTGGTGAACATATTGGGCTGTCTTTGCGGCATTCGCGTGATCACCGTGTAAGCATATCGTATCTATTCGTGCTGGATGTAATAGGTTGTTAGAATCTAAGATTGTGGCGTTTATAAAGCCATCTAATTTTCTTTGCATGATTGATTCTTCACTAATCATTGCGCCAGGCTCTGATCTTGAAATTAGTTTTGATTTATTTATGTATCCCCTATCTATAAATACTTCTCCTCTAACGGATAGGCCTATATCCTTTCCTATCTCATGGGCTTTAGATTCAGCAAGCACATACACTATGATGTCTGCATACTTTTCTTTCCAATGGGTTAAAATAGTCTGACTCAATGTTTTGTCTCTTGCCATATCGTTATACAATGCACCATGAGGTTTTATATGATGTACGTGAAGCTCTGCTTCATGACATAATTCAAAAAATAATTGAATCTGCACATCTAATGCTTCCAATAATGGAGCTGTCTCCATGTGCATCGATTTTCTGCCGAAGTTTTTGCGATCTGGATATGAGGGATGAGCACCTACAGCGACCTGGTATGCCTTAGCTAGCTGGATGGCCTCCATAATGGTATGCCTATCCCCTGTGTGTCCACCACATGCAATGTTGCAAGAACTGAGATAAGGTAGGATGTTTTCATCAGCAAACCCCTCTCCTATATCTGCATTTATATCTATAGATGCGAGTCTAATGATTATCTTTTAGAATAGATGAAATAATTTATTAAGAGACCTTAAACTCAGACCAATTGTTATTACAAGTATACTGATGCTAAGTATATTATGTATCGGTTTATTTCTATATGATTGTACGATATCAGAGACATTACATAGATAGATAAGAAATCCAGCGATTAACGGAAGAAGTATCGCATTGGTGATTTGTGCAAATTGGATAATTAGGATTGGTTTAGCACGAAGCAGCGTAACTACGATACCTGCAGCCAGGATAACTATCCAGACCATTCTAAATCTCATAGATTTTTCATCGTCAGACCAGCCCAATAAGCCTTTCGCCGTATATGCTGCTGCTAGCGGCGCGGTAAGGGCACTGCTCAAACCTGCCGCCATCAGGCCGATACCCATTAAGTACTTAGCCCCACTTCCAAAAAGTGGCTCCAACTGATAGACAAAATCTGAGGCTTTGGTCACCGTATCTAATTCTCCCCTAGTGGCTGCTGCTGTGATGATTATCATCATAGATACCATACCGCCTAGTAAGATGGCGGCTGTATTTTCCCTTCTGATTTCCTTTAAATCAGCACTTTTATTCCATTTTTTTGATATGGTAGACGCATGTAAGAAGAGATTATAAGGCACCACCGTAGTTCCTATCAGTCCAAGAACCAATAGTAAATCTACTTCTTGAAAATTGGGGATGAACCCTTTGAGCACTGAATTGAGATCCGGCTTTAGAAGAATTACTGTCGTTAAGAAACTTAAGCTCATAGTCAGAACAAGACCGATTAATATCTTTTCGATGAGTTTATAATTCCCTAAGTATAAAAGGATAAATGCGATAGCACCTATGAGAACAGGCCATAAGTGATGCGTTCCTGCTAGAAGGTCTAGCCCTAATATGCCTCCCGATATATTGCCAGCTTCATAGGCCGCATTCCCTATGACGATTGCCCCTAGTACAAGGAATATTGATAACACTTTTCCTACCCCTTCAGGAAACTGCTTGGCGATGGCTTCTCCTAGGCCCTCTCTTGTAATCCACCCTAGTCTGGCTGCCATCTCTTGTAATACGATGGTGGCTATGATGGAGAAAACCATAGCCCATAATAAGCTATACCCTGTCTCTACGCCTGCCAATGTACAAGTGGTTACAGTGCCTGGGCCAATAAATGCCGCCGCAACTAAGGTGCTTGGGCCAAAGTATCTCCTAAACCAGTTATTCATTTAGCCTTGCACTTGTAAGCATATAGGGCAAAGGAAGCCAACCAATGCTGTCCCGCATAATCACCATCCACAATGTTGCTTAGAGAATGCTGCATGTGTTCATCCGCAATCTGTACGCAATAACTATTGTCTGACAGCGTATATAGACACCAGGCTCTGCTGAAGTTCAATCCATCAAGGTGCACCAGTTTGCCATCAGATCTATCCTTGATTTCACCAGGCGCTAGTTTTGTCGATTGGTCATAGAGTCCTGGTAAAAAGGCACTACTCCACTTAATAAAATCCTCAGGTTTCATAATCTTTTTCATGATATCGAGCTCCTGAAGACAAGGCGATAAAAAATCATAACCACTTGGTTCCCAGTCTATTGGGCAGTTGTTGTCGTCTTTGTAGAATCGAACGGCACTTTGTTCTATGATATCTTTAAGTGTAGCATCTCCTACTGCGATGGCATAATCGTAGGCGAAACTGAGGCCGAAAGCCGTATTACTGTGTTCACCTACTCTTATGGGATAAACCAGTTTAGGTAGATAGCTCTGATACCCTTCTGATATATAGGTGGCTAAAGGCTTTAGGTTATTATACCATTCTTTGGCCTGTGGGTCATCCCAAGAGTATAATTCTTCCGATAGCTTCAGTAGCCATGCCCAGCCATAGGTTCGCTCAAAGGATTTAGTCTGTTTATTCAATGAAAAATAGTCGACTTCCTTTTGAATGTTAGCGGCGGTCAGATTCTCATTCAGCATTTGTCTGGCCTTATCACGCTGTGAAAGCTGTGGAAAATTCTTGAGTAAGTAAACCAAGGACCAATGTCCATGCACAGCAGAATGCCAATCGAAGCAGCCATAGAATGCAGGGTGGTGCTCTATCGGCATTTTCAAATCAGATGCTTGAGCGATGACATGCCCAGGTTTGTAGGGTAGGGGATGCTGTATACAGGCCAGGGGTAGGGAAGCCAATCTATCTGCCTCTGCTAAATCAAGTTGTATTGCCTTGCTACTCATAGCTGGTTTTTGCGAGTGTTCCTTTTTAAGTGGTGGTCCTTCATTATTGCATTGGTTAAGTAGGAGGATGACCAGTACAGCATGGCTGAAGTGTTTCAGTAGGTTCATTCTTTGAATATATCATTTGTCTCCTAGAAATACACACATAGGCAGACTATTCACCTATGTATTTAGCCCACATATCTATTTATAGGATATCTGTGACCTGGATTAGGCACATTTCTGTGGACATATTACGATTTGGTATAATGTTTGAAATAGTAGCAGTATGAATTACAAAAAAGTTGAATATGAAGTTCTTGATATGTGTAAGAGTCTGAAATTCAATAATATATACATTCAATACGATTTGCTTATATGTATTTAGGAATTCATAATTACTTTTTTAATAAACATTTTAACGTAAGAACACAAAAATTTCTAATCATGAAAAATTATTTAACCACTAGCTTCAAAACCAGTTTAGGGTGCATCATTGCGCTTTTTATGGTTTTGATCAGCTCAAACACAAAAGCACAGACCGTTACTGTTGCCCTAGAGGGAACGACGGATATGGCCTTTTGTGTGGAGAGTACAGACACGCTATGTTTTGATGTATCGGTTCTCGATGCAGACGGACAAGCAGTTTCTTTGTTATCTCTCCAGAGTGCATCCTGGATAGGTCCTAACGGATTTACCTCCATGGATGTAGAACCATGTGTTGCTATTGATGATGTTGACGTTGGAGGTACGTATACCTTGACAGTAACATTTAACAATGGTAGCACAGCAGAAGGCGAAATTGAATTCGATGTATTTAATACATTCGAATTTGAAGACGAAGAGACTGAATTTGTATTTCCTAATTTGATGGATCCCAATTGTATAATTAATTATACATTCGATGGTATCACCTTAGACGCTGTTAATTGCGACAACGGATTGCAGACTGCATGCGCAAGACTTTTAGATAGCGATGGAATGACCATTGCAACGTCAATGGAGATATCAGTTGATCCACTGGACCTATCAAGGCTTTATGGTGCCTTATCAGCTACTGATATAGGTTTTGGAGATTTCCAGCTTATCGTTGATTTTAAATCAGATGGTGATGTACTTGGCCAAATGATTTCAACGGTTTCTGCCATTGAAAGTAGAAATAATATAACATGTAATGATTTAGTCAACTTTACCCTAACTAATAACTGTGAAGGCTTAGTGACGCCAGATATGGTATTAGAAGGAGACTTTTGCTTTGATATGTTTGAGCTTGATTTAGAACATACAGAATTAGGCACTGAACTTTCTGGTGTAGGTGAAGTAATGATTAATGAGCCAGGTCTATATAATGTAACTGTGACGGGATTGTCTGGATTGAGTTGCTGGAGTCAGATACTTGCTGAAGACAAGTCGACGCCAGAACTTGAATGCCAAGATCCTGTAGACGTATTCTGCTCACAGACGGCCTTTATCCCAGGGTCACCGATTTGTGGTTACGGTAGATATGCTGTAGAAGAAGCATCAGTGGCAGTCGGAACACCGTCTACAGTGAATTTGCCATTGGTATCTACACAAGGGGCTCCAACAGGAACAGTAAAATCAATAGTATTAAATATAGATGGTGATATAGCTAGCGTCATGGACTTGGCTTTCTCATTAGTATCACCTTCAGGAACAGTTGTGGAATTAGCCAACTTTAATGATCCTGCATTTGTATCAGGAACCATGTGTGATCAGCCAAATTTTTTCTTATGCTTAGCGGATGATCCTTCATTCAATAGCTATGGTTCTTTTTTCGGCTTAGATGCTTGTAGACAACAGGTTAATGGTTATATAGGTAACTTCCAACCAGCAAATCCATTTTCGACTTTTACAGGAGAAGATGTAGCTGGTAACTGGTCGTTAGAAGTTACGGCAGCAACACCAGTGACAGATTTGAATGCGAGCTTAGTTATTTTGACAAATGAAGGGACGCTAGCAGCGACTAGTGACATCATGCAAAATACAGGTTGTCCTTCTAGTGTAATCACTATGGATTTCGAAGACGAAGTACTTAGCGATAACTGTGCTAGTGGAAACTGGCTTGTAGTGAATAGAACATTTACAGTAACTAATGAATCAACTAATGTTTCTGAATCTTGTTCTCAAGTAATTAATTTCTTACCATGGACGCTAGAGGATGTTATCTTTCCTAAGAGTATGGATGGTGTAGAAAGTGAAGTTATAGATTGTAGTATCTTATTTGATGCAGATTATAACTTGAATCCAAGTCTAGTAGATTCTGAAGGTATTCCTTTACCGTCATTGTCAGGAGAACCAACAGTTCCTTTCGGAGAACTGTGTGGAAACTTTGAGGTGATGAGTGAGGATCTTGTATTGGATCTATGTGGAGAATTCTCTAAGAAGGTCGTTAGAAGATGGTCTATACTAGACTGGTGTACTGGAGATTTTAGAGAAGAAACTCAGATTATAAAAATAGAAGATTTACAGCCACTTCAAGTGTCATGTGCTTCAGAGACAAATGGAGGTATTCCATTAACGGATAGCGATGGCAATCAGATTACAGGTGAAGATGGACAGTTATTGTTTTTCTTTCCTGGTTCTACTGATGCTAATCAGTGTGCAGGTACATGGGATATTATTCCTCCGGTACTTGTTCAGAATGCGTGTGATGCACATGAATTTGATTTTACAGTAGAATTTTTGATTGCAGATGAAGCTGGTGCGCCACCTATAGATGGTGACTACGTTTCTTTTGACCCAGAAACTGGCGCAAGAGTAAATGGTACAATCAATCCGACGAGCATATCTAATCTACCACTAGGAATAACTTGGTTAAGATATTCTGTAGAGGATGAGTGTGGAAATACTGGCCAATGTTTCACAGAGGTTGCTATCGTAGATGAGAGCAGTCCGACACCAGTGTGTATAGAAAATACAGTAGTCGCTATAGGTGATGATGGAACGGCATTTTTGCCAGCAGCATCTATAGATAACGGTTCATTCGATAACTGTGGTGTTGTGAGCAGAGGAATAAGTAGATCTGCTAATGGGCCATTCATGGATGTCTTAGAGTACAGATGTGGATGTGTCATGAATGACGAAAGAGTATATTTAGAAGTAACTGATGCTGCTGGAAATTCTAACATCTGCGCAGTAACAGTAGAAGTACAGAATAATCAAGATCCACCACAATTATCTGGAGGTCCTATGAGTATGTCTAGAGATTGTGACTCTGGGTCATTTGATTTATTCTCTATATCAGAAGCAGGTAGAGCTACATTTAACTTGACTGCCAACTGTCCGACGACTACAGGATTTAGCGTAGAAGCGACATTCAATGGTCAGGTAATCAGGCCAGGTGATACATTTGAGCCAGGTGAGTGTGGTGCAGGAAGTGCTACAATTAAATACGAAGTAACTGATGCTTGTGGAAGCATAGTAGGAAGTGCATTTAATCAAGGAATCTCATTTACTAATGACTTCTCTGGATTTTCTGTAAATAGATTCCCACAAGACATAGACTTAGATAACTGTACAGGCGGCACACAGCCAGAAGATCTTCCTTTCGAGGCAGGCGCTGGATTTATCCAGACGACTTCAAGTGGATGTGGAAGTGATGTGGCCATATCATTTAGCGATGAAGTTTTTCCTGACGTAGAAGATGCTTGTTATAAGATATTACGAACGTGGACTGTAATAGATTGGTGTATCGTTAATGCTCCGGGTAATTCCGTGGAGGATGGACGAAGAACCGGCACACAATTAATTGTAGTTAATGATTCTTCTGCACCTGTTATTACCAACCTGAGAGATGTTACTAGTAATGATCCAAGCTGTCAAACTTTATTGACCGAGGACGATGTTGATTTTGAAATTTCTGATAATTGCACAGCAGTTGAAGATGTGATTGTAAATTTCCTAGTGGATGGTAATCCAACTAGTAATATATTCAATCAATTCTACAACAGTGGTACTACTATCACTATAGAAGTAGAAGACCAGTGTAGCAATGTCAATACATTCAGCTTCAGAGTATTCAATAATGATGAACTGCCCCCGACCCCTTACTGTAACAGTCAGGTAGTGACGACACTTAATCCAAGTGGTATCGCAGAGGTATGGGTGACTGATTATAGTCAAGGCGCTGATGACAATTGTGATCCTCAGGTGTCAGACTTCTTTATCAATGAATTAGGTCAGCGTACACAAGTATTGTCTTTTGATTGTAACGATATACCTAACGGTATAGAGACACTTATTCCAATAACGGTGTACTTTGAAGATGATTCTGGAAACCAGAATACATGTAATGTATCATTGATACTGCAAGATAATTCAGATGTATGTCTTGATGGTCCTGGATCTATGATTGCAGGTTCAGTGCAGACAGATGATGCTAGAACAGTACAAGATGTACAAGTAGCTCTAATGAGCAACGAGATCATGAGAGAAATGTCAATTACTAAGAATAATGGTGATTACGCATTCCATGCGGTAGAGACTAATAATAGTTATTCTATTGTACCTCATAAAGATGACAATGTACATAATGGTGTAAATACAGTGGATTTGATATTAATCCAGAGACACATTCTAGGATTGAACAGATTTGATTCACCTTACAAGGTAATCGCTGCAGATACTGACAACGATAGTAGAATTACTGGAGCTGACTTGGTAGAACTGAGAAAACTGATATTAGGTGTGACTTCTACGTTCCCTAATGGACAGCTCTCTTGGAGAATACCAGTTAAAGATCAGTTATTTGTAAATGAGAACAATCCGTTCCCATATGTAGAAGATATCACAATCAACAATCTAGGTGAGAATGTAACTAATCAAGATTTCGTAGCCGTTAAGATTGGTGATGTGAATTATAGTTCTGTTGCGTCTCTTGATGAAGGTGAAGCGTTGACTACAAGAAGTAGTAGAACCTTATCGCTTTCGATAGAAGACCAAGCACTATATTCAGGTGATTATGTAACTATTCCAGTTACTGCAGAGAACATGGTTGACATCGCAGGACTTCAAAGTACAATCAGCTTCAATGCTGCTAACATGACGTTCGAAGGTGTAACATCAGGAGCACTGAACTTAACTGAAGCTAACTTAGGTCTGCATAATGTAGAGCATGGTTACATATCATTGAGTTGGAATGAGCTGAATGGCATCTCTGTAGATGCAAATACAGTCTTGTTCGAAATGACATTTAATATACTAGATGATGTGACACTAAGCGAGCAACTCTTCTTGAGTTCAGCGCAGACAGCATCTGAAGCGTATACTGGAACTATGGAAACAGTATCATTGAAGCTAAACTTCGAAGGTGCTGAATACGATGAATTTGTTTTATTCCAGAATATTCCAAACCCATTTGCTGATAACACAGAAGTTAGATTTAGCCTACCAGGCCAATCTGATGTAACGTTGACAGTATATGACGTGGCTGGTAAAGAACTATTGAGAAAAGTGAGCAATTACGAAGGAGGCAGCCACACAATTTTATTGAATAGTGGAGAATTATCTTCTACAGGTGTTATGTATTACAAGCTGGAATCAGCTTATGGTACTGCCAGTAAAAGAATGATTCAGATCAGATAGAAACTGACGGAAACTTACGTGAAGCCGCATCTCTGCAAAGGGGTGCGGTTTTTCTAATTGGTAGCGGTTGTAACATAACTAAACCAAGCGTCGTAAGCCTCGGGATAATCAAATTTCAAATCTGGTAAAAGTCCAACTACTTGATTGTACAAACTGCTTTTTTGTGACTTAAGGTTAGCTCTGTGTTCATCACTATTGAGCTTAATGAGGA